>NZ_JBSGYQ010000028.1:33101-90694 GCF_053610585.1 Streptomyces sp. NPDC054887
CCCGGGTGCCCCGGGGGCGGCCGCGCCCGGGGCCGGGGGGGGGGCCCCAGGGGCTGGCCGGGGTGGGCGGCCCGTCGGGCGCGGGCGGCGCGCCCCCCCGCCGCGCGCCGGACGGGTCACGACGGTCGGCGCGCCACGACGACGGGGCACGACGGATCACGAGGGTGCAGCGCACCCGTCGGTTCAGTGCGCCACGACGGGAATCTTCAGCTCGTCCTCCGCGCCGGTGTCCGCGCCCCCGGCGGCGACCGTGGTCGCACTCGGCCGGCCGGTGTTGATCAGCGTCAGCGCGATCGTCGCGGAGACGGCCAGGATGCCGACCGCCCACCAGATGGCACTCGCGTAGCCGTGCACCATCGCCTGTGCCTGGAGCAGCCGCGCGTCGGTGGCGCCGGCGGCGTGGGAGGCGACGTACGCCGTGGTGGCGCTGGCCGCGATGGTGTTCAGCAGCGCCGTGCCGATCGCACCGCCGACCTGCTGCGAGGTGTTGACCATGGCGGAGGCCACGCCCGCGTCGCGCGGCTCGATGCCGTGCGTCGCCAGCGACATGGCCGGCATGAAGGCCGTGCCCATACCCAGACCCAGCAGCACCTGCGCGGGCAGGATGAGCCCGGCGTACGACGAACCGATCTCCAGCTGCGTCAGCAGCAGCATGCCGAGCGCCGCGACCAGGAAGCCGGGGCCCATCAGGTAGCGGGGCGCCACCCGCGTCATCAGGCGGGCGCCGATCTGGGTCGAGCCCGTGATCATGCCCGCGATCATCGGCAGGAAGGCGAAGCCGGTCATGACGGGCGAGTAGCCCTTCACGATCTGGAGGTAGTAGGTGAGGAAGAGGAAGAGGCCGAACATCGCGATGACGGCGAGGCCGAGCGAGGCGTAGACACCGCCGCGGTTGCGCTCCAGCAGGACGCGCAGCGGCAGCAGCGGCGACTTCACCTTGGACTCGACGGCCACGAACGCGGCGAGCAGCACGGCGGAGGCGATGAACAGGCCGATCGTGGCGCCCGCCGCCCAGCCGTCGGTCTCGGCGCGCGTGAAGCCGTACACCAGCGCGACCAGACCCAGCGTGGACAGCACGACGCCGGGGATGTCGAGCGGCGAGCGGTTGCGGCCGCCGGCCGGCTCGCGGATCACGAAGTAGGCGCCCGCCGCGGCCACGACGGCGAAGGGGATGTTGACGAAGAAGGTCCAGCGCCAGTCCAGGTACTCGGTGAGGACACCGCCCAGGATCAGGCCGACCGCGCCACCGCCGCCCGCGATCGCGCCGAAGATGCCGAACGCCTTGGCCCGCTCCTTCACGTCGGTGAACGTCACCGCGAGCAGCGACAGCGCGGCCGGCGCGAGGAGCGCGCCGAAGGCGCCCTGGAGGGCGCGCGAGCCGAGCATCATCGCCTCGTTGGTCGCGGCGCCGCCGAGCGCGGAGGCCGCGGCGAAGCCCAGCAGGCCGACGGTGAAGGTGCGCTTGCGGCCCCACAGGTCGGCGATCCGGCCGCCGAAGAGCAGCAGTCCGCCGAAGGCCAGGGCGTAAGCGGTGATGACCCACTGCCGGTTGGCGTCGGATATGCCCAGGTCGTGCTGGGCCGACGGCAGCGCGATGTTCACGATCGTCGCGTCGAGGACCACCATCAGCTGGGCGAGGGCGATGAAGACCAGCGCTTTCCAGCGGTTCGGGTCGGGAAGGAGGGTGTCGGCTGTTTTTGGCATGGAGGTGTCCACCTAGGGGTGCGAAAAGCTTGAAAGGTACGTAAGTAAGGGGTGCAGCGGCAGGGACGGGTGGGAGTCACGACTCCCGGCGCAGGCCCTCCAAGGTCGCGGGTGAGCCGGGGAGGACGGAACGCGCCGGTGCCTCCAGGCCGTCGAGGAAGAGTTGCAGGTGCCGGTGTACGAACTGGTCGAAGTGCATGCAGGCGCTGCCCGGCAGCGGCCGGGTGAGCTGGGAGAGGCCGACCAGGAGGTCGCCGACGGCCACGTCGTCGCGCAGTCGGCCGGCCCGCCGTGCGCGCGCCATGAGGCTGTCGACGGCCTCTTCGAGGCGGTCGCGCGCGGCGTGCAGTTCCGGGTGCTCCTTGTCGAAGCCGCCGGAGAGCATCGGGCACAGCGCCCCGATGCGTTCGTCGGCGGCCGCGTGGACGAAGCGGCGCAGCGCGTCGAACGGGTCGGCCTCCTCGGCGGTGGCCGCGTCGGCCTGGTCGGTGGTGCGGGACATGACGGAGACGACCACGTGGTGGATCAGGTCCTCGCGGTCGGGGAAGTGCCGGTACAGCGTCGCGTTGCCGACGCCGGCGCGGCGGGCGATCTCGTCGAGCGGCACGTCCGGGCCGAACTCGACGAACATCTCGCGCGCGGCCGTGACGATCCGCTCCCGGTTGCGCAGGGCGTCGGCCCGCGGTCGCGGGGCTCGGCGCTGAGCGGTCTCGGTGCGGGTGACGGTGGCCACGGCGCTTCCTCTCGTACGTAACCGGGTCCGAAGCGGGGATCGAATCCCCGCTTCGGCGGACACACGTGCAAACGGGGAGAGCGTCCCCGGTTATTTCCCGAAACGGCACATGTGAGCCGGATCACAGCCGAGCGCGGAAATTCGCACGATCGGGCCACCCGGCGCGCGCCCGGACGGCCCCCGGCGGAGGGTGATCGAACCAGAGCAGTCAGGGACGGCCGGCTGCCGCGGACCCGAAGGCGAATCTATGCAGCAGACCCGCCCCCGGATACGCAAGCCCCGCCACCTCGTCAGCGTCGCCGCCCTCACCGGCCTCGCCCTCACCTCCCTGACCTCCGCCGTCTCCCCGCTGGGCAGTGGTTCGAACGCGTCGGCGGGCCCGGTGTCCGCCGCCGACCAGGCCGTGTCGGTGGCCGACGAAGCCGCCCTGAAGCCGTGCCGGATCGGGGGCGCCATGGGCGTCCAGATGTCGGAGGGACTGCCGACACCGCCCGGATTCGCCCGCTCCACGGGGGACGTACGCGCCCTCACCCTGATGATCGACTTCGCGGACGCGCCGGGGAAGGGCCCGGCCCGCGACCGGTTCGAGGAGTTCTTCCCGCAGACGACGCGCTGGTTCGAGACGAGCTCGTACGGGCGACTGCGCTACCGGCCCGTCACGCCGTTCACCGACTGGGTGCGGATGCCGCTGCCCTTCGCCGCGTACGGGATAGACCGGGGCTCACCGTACGAACCCGGTTACCGCAACCTCGTCCAGGACATCATCGCGGAGACCGACGACCGGGTGGACTTCCGCGCGTACGACCTGGTCAACATCCTCGTCACGCCCAACGCCGGGCCCTCGGCCCTGGAGACCGTCCTGTCCGTCACCTTCTCCGGCCACGACGACGCGCCGCGCGCCGACGGCGTCCCGCTCTCCAACACCTCGTTCGTCTACAGCCGCCAGGACGACGGGTCCGGTTCGTACGGCGAGACGGGCTTCCGGGTGCTGCCGCACGAGAACGGCCATGTCTTCGGGCTCCCGGACCTCTACACCGTGGACGGCGGCGGGGCGGTCGGGCACTGGGACATCATGTCCGAGGACTGGGGGGCCAACAACGACCTGCTGGGCTGGCACAAGTGGAAGCTGGGCTGGCTCGACGGCGAGCAGGTCCGCTGCGCGTCCGCGCGCGGCACCACCGAGCACCTCCTCGCGCCGCTCGCCGCCCGCGACGCCGACGACCGGGCGAAGCTGGTGTTCGTACCGCTGACCGAACGGACGGGGTACGCCGTCGAGGTGCGCACCCGGGCGGGCAACGACGACGCCGTCTGCAAGCCGGGCGTCCTGATCTACCGGGTCGACGCCGACGTGGACACGGGCAACGGCCCGGTGACCGTCGCGGACAGCGAGCGCGACAGCGGGGGCTGCACGCGGCAGCCCAATGTGCACGCGGAGCTCTCGGACGCGCCGTTCGAGGAGGGCGAGACGTTCCGGGACCGGCAGCACGGAATCCGGATCTCGGTAACGGAACGCGACGAACGCGGCGACTTCCGGGTCCGGGTCACCCGGCGCTGACCACTGGCAGTCGCGGGCTGGGGCTCGGGCTCGGGGCGCTGACCCTCGACAGGGGCCCGGGTCACGCGGGCGCCGACGGCTCACCCGCCGCCGGTGGACAGGCCGGCGACGGCGGCGGCCCGCAGCTCGCGCTTGAGGACCTTCCCGGTGGCGTTGCGCGGCAGCGGTTCGTCCCGTACGAGCACATGGGCGGGCACCTTGAACGCGGCGAGGTGCCCTCCGACGTGGGCCCGCAACTCCTCCGCACCGGCCGAGGCCCCGGGCCGCAGCCGCACCACGGCGGCGACCTCCTCGCCGAGGACGGGGTGCGGGACGCCGAGCACGGCCGCGTCGAGCACGTCGGGGTGGTCGTACAGCACGCTCTCGACCTCGACGCAGTACACGTTCTCGCCGCCGCGCACGACCATGTCCTTGATCCGGTCGACGATTCCGACGCGCCCGTCCCGCACGGTCGCGAGGTCGCCGGTCCGGAACCACCCGCCGTCCGCGAAGGCCAGTGCGGTGGCTTCGGGGTCGTTCCAGTACCCGCGGAAGAGCGACTGCCCGCGCAGCCACAGCTCACCGACCTCGCCCTCCGACAGCGGCTCCCCGTGCGGCCCGGCGATGCGTACGTCGGTGCCCGGTGCGGGGCGGCCGACGCTGCCGGGATCCGCGCGGTAGGACGCGCCGAACTGGGCCGTCACGCCGCCGCAGGTCTCCGTGAGCCCGTAGCCGTTCCGCGGCTCGACGCGCTCGCCGTAACGGGCCGTGAGGCGTCCCACGAGACCGGCGGGCGCGGCGGCCCCGCCGGTGTTGAGCATGTCGAGGCTCTCCAGGCCGTCCCCGGCGGCCTCGGCGGCGTCCAGCAGCTGGAGGGCGGTGGTCGGCACGCCCGCGTAGTGCGTGACGCGGTGCTCGCGGATCAGCTCCAGCGCCCGTACGGCGTCCCACTTGCGCATGAGGACGAGGGACCCGCCGGCCGCCATGACGGAGTACAGGGCGGTGAAGGCGGCGACGTGGAAGAACGGGAACGTCATGAGGGACACCGGGGCGGGCCCCTGCCCCGGGATCCGCCCGCGCCCGAGCGCGGACAGGGCGGCGTGGAAGCGGGGGTGCGTGGCGGCCCCGGTCTGCGCGAGGTGGGTGGCGACGGCGCCCTTCGGCCGGCCGGTGGTGCCCGAGGTGTAGATGATCGTGGCGTCGTCCTCCGGGCGTACGTCGACATCGGGCGGCCCGAGGAGCGGATCGGCCCCCCGGATCCCCTCGTAGACCTCGCCCCACTCCCCCGCGTCGCCGTGGAACACCACGACACGGGGCCGCTCCTCGCGGCCCGCGAGCCACGGCCGCACGCGGGGCAGCCGCTCGCCGTCGACGAGCAGGACGGCGGGCGCGCAGTCGTCGAGCGCGTAGGCGAACTCCGGCGCGGTCCACCAGGCGTTGATCGGCACGGCGACGAGCCCGGCCAACTGGGCGGCCCAGAAAGCCACTTGCCACTCGGGGTGGTTGCGCATGGCGATGACGGCCCGGTCACCGGGCACGAGCCCGTACTCGCCGGCGAACCGCCGGGCCAGCGCGCAGGCCGCCGCGAAGAACTCGCCGTAGGTGTACGTACCGCTCTCCGCGACCAGGAACGGCTGATCCCCGTACGCCCAGGTCGCCTCGACGAACTCCCGGAGCGTCCGGGGCCCGCGGGCGTACAGCGGACCGCCGTCCTCGCCGCGTACGACTTCGAAGGGCGCCCCGGGGGCGGTCAGCGCGGCTTCGGCGGCGCGCAGCGGATCGTTGTTCGGCACGGACGGACCTCTCCAAGCGGTTGCGCAGCCCCCAGGACGCTATGCGCACCACCGCCCCCCGTCAAGGTCGATGCATAGGCCACCTTTCCTGCCGGAGACCCGTCCCGGCCCGGTCGCGACCGAGCACGGCCCACCGGCGGGCGGGTCCCACCGGCGGCGGACGGGCACCCGTCCCCGGCACCCGGCGATCTTCCCGGCCCCGAATGCTGCACCCGCACGAGCACCCATCCGGTACCCTGTGGACCGGCCCCCACGGGTGCCACAAGATCGCCTCCGTAGCTCAGGGGATAGAGCACCGCTCTCCTAAAGCGGGTGTCGCAGGTTCGAATCCTGCCGGGGGCACCAGCGCAAAGGCCCCGGACCGATCATGGTCCGGGGCCTTTGGTATCAGTTCTTTGACAGCAACGGTGGGCCGTCCGGGCCTCCCTCGCGTCATGCCGAGTGGTGGCCCTCTCGTGTGTTTTCTCCACTCGTGATGCGGCTGAGTCGTCAGCGAACGCCGGCGGCGCACAGTGCAGCTGCGGACCGTGTCGGGGAGCGACGAAGTAGTTGAGCAACAGCGACAAGGCCCGGACCGGTGGCGGTTCGGGCCTTGGGCGTCTGGCGGCGGCATCAACTCGGGCGTACAGGAACGGCATTGCCGCGTCCTGCCGTCAGGCTGCGACCCGTCGTCCGCTTCGTTGCACCGAAACGATGACGGCACTGGCGACCGTGGTCACGAGGAGGGTGCCCACCATGACCATGCCCACGCCGATCACGAAGAGGCCGCTGGCGTCGTCCGACCAGTCGTAGTAGACGGCGGCCGTCAGACCTGCCGTGGCACCGAGCACAGCGGCCGCGATGTAGTTCCGGGACGCCGCCCAGACGACCGGCACCGCCAGAGTCAGCACCAGCCCGATCACCTGCCACGCCTCGTACGGGCCGGTCGACGAGCCGTCGGGGTGCACGTCACGCTGCTGGTCCCAGCCCAGCCAGGCAGCCCACAGCGCCGACGACACGGCCGCCAGTACGAGGATCGACAACAGCTGGTGCACGGATTTCAGGGGTCCTTGGCTCATGCCCCAAGCCTTCCGGCCCGCCTCGTCCCCGACCAGCGCGCACGTACTCATCTTCGACCGAGTACGTCGCACACCGGCGCACCGGCAGGCCGGCCTCCGGTCGGTGCTTTCGTAGCCGCCACCCTGACGTTGTGACACATCGAACAAGTGTCTACAGTGGGCGGCTCCGTCGCTCGCCGTGTTGATCGTCCGGCGGGTGTGTCTTCATACTCTGGGGAGATTCATGCGCAAGCGCGCAGTCTTCGCTGTGCTCACCGCCGCCGCCGCACTCGGCGGCCTCACCGTCCCCGCGGCGTACGCCGACGAGACCGTCGGTGACATCCAGATCACCGGCGTCGCCGTCAACGGCGGCAAGAACATCGTGGTCGGCCTCGCCGACACCACCGTCACCGCCTCGCTGACCGCCACCGACCCCTCGGGCATCTGGGACGCCGACTTCCACCTGTGGCGCGGCACCGATCCCGACAACCCCGACGGTTACGTCACGCCCGACCAGGACACCACCACCGCCGACTGCGTCGCCGCGAGCGCCACCACCGCCACCTGCTCCAAGACCTTCACGTTCGAGCCGGACTGGTGGCTCACCAACGCCGACGCCGGCACGTGGAAGGTCGGCGTCGAGGCGTGGGCCGAGGACGACAGCCGGGCCGTCAGGGACGCCTACACGACCACCCGCCTCCAGCGACACTCCAAACTGACCGTCAACGCGAGCCCCGAGCCGGTCGCCAGCGGCAAGACGCTCACCGTGACCGGCAAGCTCACTCGGGCGAACTGGGACACCGGCGCGTACGCCGGTTACACCGCCCAGCCGGTCAAGCTCCAGTTCCGCAAGGCGGGCACCAGCACGTACACCACCGTCAAGACGGTCAACACCTCCAGCACCGGCTCTTTGACGACCACCGTCACCGCCTCGGCGGACGGCTACTGGCGCTGGAACTTCGCCGGTACGACGACCACCCCGGCCGTCTCTGCCGCCGGCGACTACGTCGACGTGCTGTAACGAGCACCGCCACCCAACGAGCAATCAACAAGCACCGCCAACTGGGCTACGGGCTCAGGCGGTCACCGCGCGGCAGGTCGGTCCCAACCGGACTGCCGCGCGGTGACCGGCCGGCGCCGCCGTCACGCCCGGCCCGTGGGACCCCGCCGTCACCCCCGGCACGTCAGTCGCATCTGCGCTGCCGCGTGGTGGGCACCCACAAGCTCCTCGTCGCCCCAGTCGCGTCCCCGGTCGAGGAGTTGGACGGCGAAGCGGTCGCCCTTGACCTCGTAGCTGCCGACGGACACCAGGCTGCCCCGGTGGGCGGTCTGGCGTACGGCGAAGGCGGCGTACGACGAGTCCTCGTCGTCGGGGTCGGCGAGCAGCCGGTAGAACGTGGGGTGGCCGGCCACGTCCGTGTCGCGGTGGCCCCGAGGTACGTAGACGGACAGCGCGCACTCCTCGAAGCCGGAGCCCACCTGCCACGACCAGGTCGCGGTGTTGCCGCGGTCGCGGTCCGGGGCGCCCGACATGGGGACGGCGGTGAAGCGCCCGTCGCAGGAGGCGCCGTCGTAACCGCCGGACCCGACCGTGTACCAGCCCGCGTCGCCGTTCTCGAACCGGCCGAACTCCTCGTAGTGGCCGGAGGAGCACCCCGGTCCGGCCCACGCCGAGTAGGCCGGGTGACGGGCCGGCGGCGGGCGGTCCGGGGCCTTCGGCTTCTTCGACGGCGGGCGCGGGGTGGTCCGGGCCGGCCCGGGGCTGCGGCTCGCGCTCGCGCTCGCGCTCGACGACGGTCTCGCCGTCGAAGCGGCCGTGGGGTCGAGCGGGCCGGTCGGGCCGATCCGGGTCGGTACGCCGCGGGCCAGGTCGTCGGCGTTGGCGGCGGGGCCGCCCGTACCGCCACCGCTGTCGCCGTCCGGGTCGGCCAGCAGGGTGGCCGACGTGACGAGCACCGCCACGGCGAGCACGACCGCCGTGGCCAGCAGCGCCTTCCTCGGCCGGGAGAGGGTGGACAGGCGGCCCGCCAGCGTCTCGCGGGCGACCCACGATCCGCCGGCCACCCGGCCGTCGCCCGCGACGGTCCCGCACACCGGACAGGCCATGCCCGGCAGCGCACCTCTGCGCCCGTCACCGCACCGTACGCACACCATGAAGACCTTCTCGCACCCGAGCTAGTGGACCGGCCCGAGCGGATCGGCCCGACCAGGGCTCGAACTGAGCCTGGGACGAGCCTGACCGGTCGGCCAGTGGCCCCCGCAGTTGAAGGGGACCACTATGCACGAGCCCGCCGCCGTGAGACAGGGGGTGCGCACGATCGAACGCTCATGGGCACGGAAGGAGTCCGACTCCCCGGAGCGGTTCGGTCCGTATCCGCGCCCGCCTCCTCGTCCGCACCCGCCTCCGCCCCCATCTCCGCGTCCGCGCCCGCCCTGGTCCTACGGGCGTCCGCCTAGTCCTCCGAGTCCTCCGGACCGCCCACGTCCACCGGGCCGTCGCCGTCCCGGCCCCGGGGTTGCAGCTCCACCTGGATGCGGTGGGTGGTGTCGCTCGACGTCGTCCTGCCCGCCTCCGCCGTGACCACCCCGATGCGCAGGCCGCCCTTGCCGCCTGTCTCCCGGCGGACCTGTACGGCGAACTCCAGGCTCACCTTCTCCACCCGGAAGCGCAGCCCGCTGGCCGCCCCCCGCCGCTGGGCCTCCTCAAGGTCGGCCCGCACCTGGCTGATCACATCCGCGAGTTCCGCACTCGGCATCTCGCCTTCGGCGCTCATTTCCCTCACATCCCCCCACTGCCGCGAAGGCCCCATTGTCACCCCCCGCGACTATGCTGGTACAGCATGGGGGCGTCACTGGAGGACAACAACTTCCGTACTGATCAAGAGACTTGGCGAGTACGGCTGCGCCTGCCCGGCCCGCGGGGGGCGGTGCTCGGCGCCGGTGTGCTGCTCGGGGACGGACTGGTCCTGACCTGCGCCCACGTCATCAAAATCGCCGGTACGAACGAGCACCAGCCGGCCGTGACCGTCGAGTTCCCCGGGTCCGGTGGCGGTGCTCCCGCCGGTCTGCGCGCCCACGTCGTACCGGACCACTGGGTTCCGCGCGCTGCCGACCACAGCGGCGACCTCGCCCTGCTCCAGCTCTCCGGGCCGCCGCCCGTGACCACGCACGCCACGCTCCGCCGCCTGCCGACCATCTGGAACCGTCGGGTCCATTTCGCCGGTTACCCCTCCCGCCTCAGCGGCGGGAAATGGGCCGAGGCGCTCATCAAGGGGCCGGGCGGGCCAGGCGACGAGTGGGTGCAGATCGATCCGGTGACGGAGGCCGACACCGTCATGCGGCGGTTCAGCGGCGCCGGAGTCGTCGACAACACGACCGGGCACGTCATCGGCATCGTCGTCAGCAAGCTCGACTCCGAGCGCGAGGGCGCGCGCCACCGGCACGGATACATGATCCCGACCGGCACGATCGTCAAGCATCTCGACCTCGTACGGGAGCGCTTCGTGAGCGGCCGCCGCCCGGTTCCGGCGACCCTTTCCGTCGACCCCGCCACGCTGGCCGCCGTTCCTGACCTCCTCGACGGCGACCCGGACGTCCTCACGGCCGCACCGGCGGCGCCGGCCACCGCCCCGGCCGGCGCACCCGCCGGCCACCCGGGCCCCACGGACGCCACCGGCCCCGCCTCCGCCGCGATCCGCCCTCCCGGCAGCGACGGCGCCGGCCCCTCTCTCGCCCGCCGGGGCTTCGCACGCTGGCTCACCCGCTGGCTGGCGGGCGAGGACGACATGGCCGACGTGGAGATCACCTTCGTACGGGAGGAGGACCGGGACGCCGCCCTCGCCCTGCGCACCACCCTCACCCTCGCCGACCGCGAGCAGTCCCCCCGCACCTCCGTCGCCGTCGCAGGACCCGGCCGCAGCGCCACCGCGCCCCGCGCAGGCAGCCTGGATCTCGCCGTCGACGCGCGCGGCAAGTCCCCGGCGCGGATCGCCGAGGAGATAGCCGAGGTCATGGCGCTCGACGGCCCCGGCCTCCTGCCGCTTCCCGAACGCATCGCGGCCGACGCCCTGCCGCTGACCACGGTGGCCCGCGGTGTGGACGACGCCCTCCAGCCGGTGGAGACCGTCGAACTGCTGCACAAACTGGTGCGGCGCGGCGGGCGGCTGCTGCTCGTCTTCGGGCGGTTCGAGTCCCCCGCCCTGCACCGTACGTACGAACTCCTCCTCGAACCGGACCGCGCCCGGCGCTGGCTGGACCGCATCGGGGGACGCGTCCGTACGCTCGCCGACACGGAGGAGTCCGCACGGGAGTTACGGCGGCGGGCCGCGACCTGTGTCACGCCCCTCCCCGTCGTGCGCCGGTACGCGCCCGACCTGGAGCTCAAGGCGGCCCGCCTCGAAGCCGACCCGCGGCAGGGCACGACAGGCTTCCTCGCCAAGCTGTCGTACGTCGAGCGGAACGCGGAGGGCGCCCTGCTGGAGGCGGAGACCGCGCACCGCAGGCTGGCCTGGCAGCTCGCCCGCCACCAAGACCTGCGCGGCCTCCTCGACGGCCACTTGGCGCGCCTGGCCGCCCACGGCCTGGCCGAGACGGCGGCCGCCGCCCATCAGGAGGCGCAGCGGCTGCTGACCGACGGTCCGTGCGAGCTTGAGGTGGCGGAGGCGGCGGTCGACCGGTTCGTACGAGAGGCCCGAGACGCCCTCGCCGCCCGCACGGCGAGCGCGCCGCACCAGGCGCCGGGACACGCGATGCCACACCCGGCGCCGGAGGCTGGGGAAGCGGCGGCGGCGACGACGGACGCGGCGGCCACAGCCGCCACGCCCCTCACAAGCGCCACAGACGTCACGAACGCTACATACGCCACAGACGCCGCGGCAGAAGGCGACCGATGAGGCCCTGTCCGCACCCCGGATGCACCGGCCACGTCACCGAGACCGGCTTCTGCGACCTCACCGGCCTGCCGGTCGACGGCGAGACGGAAGCCGCCGCACAACAGAGGGCGACGACGGCGGCGGCGGAGGCCCGGGCGGTGCGGCGCTCGGCCCGTTCCGCCGCCCGGTTCGTGCTCTCCGGCGGCGGCGAGCACCTGATGGATCTGCCGCTCGTCCAGGTCCCCGACCCCGCCCTCCTCGTGGAGTCCGCCGAGGACCGGCCCCCGTCCCACGTCATGCGGTGCGGCAACCCGAACTGCACGGAACTGATCGGCTTCGTGACGACGGAGGGGCGCTGCACCTGCGGTACGCCGTACTCGCTCAAGCCCCAGCTGACCGCCGACGACGTACTCGCCGACCAGTACCGGGTCGTCGGGCCCATCGCCCACGGCGGCCTCGGGTGGGTCTACCTCGCCGAGGACACCCAGCTCTACCGCCGGCCCGTCGCGCTCAAGGGCCTGCGCAACCCGCACAGTTCGATGGCCCGCGAAGTCGCGCTGCGCGAGCGGCGGCACCTCACCGACCTCAACCACAAGGACGTCATCCGCGTCATCAACTACGCGACGCACCGCCCCACCGGCACCGACTACATCGTGATGGAGTTCGCCGCCGGGATGCCGCTGCACCAGATCGCGGAGCGGATCGCACGTGACGAGACGCCGTTCGACGGCGACCGCGTGCACGAGTTCATCGTGAGTTACGGGATCCGCATCCTCGACGCACTCGACTACCTGCACACGCACAAGCGCAAGGTGTACGGCGACATGAAGCCGGACAACGTCATGCACTGCGACGACGGAATCAAGATCATCGACGTGGGCGGGGTACGGGACTTCGACGCGCCCGGCCCGTACACCGATCCCTACCGGGCCCCCGAGGTGGCGGAGGACGGCAGCGGGGCCCACCCGCAGTCCGACCTCTACAGCGTCGGCGTGACCCTGCGCGAGCTCACCGAGGCGGCGCACCACCCCGCCCCCGGCCTCGGCGCCGAGTCGCTGCGCCGCGCGCTGGCCCGCGCCACCGAGGAGAAGCCCCGCAAACGGTTCGCCACGGCCGCCGAGATGTCGCTCCAGCTGCGCGGAGTCATACGGGAGTTGCGCTCCCTGCGCCTCGGTACGGAAACCTTCGAGCCCTCCCGCCTGTTCGAACCGGCGTCCGCCGCGCTCGACGGCGGGCTCGGTGAGGCGCCCGCGCTCGACGCCTGGGCCTACGGCACCCACCGCCTCCCCCTCACCGCCGCGCGGCCGTCCCCCGACGAGGTCGCGGCGGGCCTGCCCGTGCCCAGGACCGACCCCGACGACCCGCAGGCGGCGTCCCTCGCCCGCATCTCGCACGACGCCCCGGGCCTGCTGGAACTGCTGGCGGACTGGACGCCGTCGCCGGAGCTGCACCTCCTGCGCTGCCGCCTCCACCTCGGCCTGGCCCGCCGCACGTCCACCGACCGGCCCCGCCACCGGGCCGAGGCGCGCCGCGAGCTCCGCCTGGCCGCCGCTCTCGTCGGCCGGATGGCCCCGCACGACTGGCGGCTGCACTGGCACGCCGGACTGCGGCACCTGTGCGACGACCGGATGGCCGAGGCCCGCAGGCGGTTCGACCTCGTCTACGACTCGCTGCCCGGCGAGTACGCCCCGAAGCTCGCCCTGGGGTACTGCCACGAACGGCTCGGCCGGCCGGACCGCGCCAGGGACTACTACGAGGCGGTCTGGCTCCGCAACCACTCCCTCGGCAGCGCCGCGTTCGGCCTCGCGCGCATCCATCTCGCCCGGCAGGAGAGGGAGAAGGCCCTGGACATCCTGGAGCGCGTGCCCAAGGACTCGCGGCACCGCACGGCCGCGCGTACGGCGATCGTGCGGATCCTGGCGGGCCGGCGGCCGCCGGACGGATCGCCGCCGCCCCTGGCGTCCCTCGCCGCCGCGCTCGCCCGGGTCACCCGGCTGCGCGAGGAGGGGCTGACGGACCGGCACGCGACGCTGCGGCTGGAGACGCACATCACGGAGGTCGTACTCGACTGGGTCCTGGGGGCGCCGGACGACCCGGGGGGCGTACAGCCTCGGCTGGCCGAACTGCGCGAGCGCGTCCAGGACGGCGGACTCACCGAGAACAGGCTGCGCAGACGCCTCGAGGAGGCGTACCGGGGCCTGGCCCAGCAGGCCGGCGACGTACGCGCGCACGCGCTGCTGGACCTGGCCAACGGCGTACGGCCACTGCGCTGGACACACAAGGAGCACCCATGGCTCAGCACGGCACAGAGGGCGGCGACGACGCGGGAGGCGGGGAAGGCGGCCCGGGCGCCCCTTCGGCGGGAGTCGTCACCCTCGAAGTGAGCCAGCAGCCCTACGTCTCCGCCGAACGCGGCGAGGAGGGCGGGACGCGCATGTGCGCCGTGGTGACCGTGACGGTGGCCCTGCCCACGGCCGGGGAGGGGGAGCCGGCCCCCGCGCCCCCCGCACGGGCCGAGGTCCTGCTCCTCGACTGCTCCGCCTCCATGGGCCATCCGCGCGAGAAGCTGTGGGCCGCCCAGGAGGCGGCGGCCGAGGCGATACGCGCGCTGCCCGACGGCACGTACTTCGCCGTCGTCGCCGGACGCCACACGGCGGAGCTGGTCTACCCGGCCGGCCCCCTCGCGTCCGCCGCCCCCGTACGGGCCGACGTCACCACCCGCAAGGAGGCCCAGGACGCCGTGGAACGCCTGGCTCCGAGCGGCGGCACGGCCATCGGCAGCTGGCTGGCCCTGGCCCGCGCCCTGTTCGGGCGCCGCCCGGGGCCCGCCGTCCGGCACGCGCTGCTACTCAGCGACGGCCGCAACGAGCACGAGCGGCCGGACGCCCTGGCCGCCGAACTGGCCGCCTGCTCCGGTCTTTTCACCTGCGACGCCATCGGCGTCGGGGAGGACTGGGACCCGGACGAGCTGCACCTGGTGGCCGGGCGTCTCGACGGCAGGGCCGACGCCGTACGCGACCTCGACGCGCTGCCCGGCCGGTTCCGCAGTGTCACGGCCGAGTCCACCGCCCGCTCGGTCACCGGCCTGCGGCTGCGCCTCACGCACCGCGCGGGCAGCGCCCCGCTCACCGTGCGGCAGGTCCACCCCACCCGCCGGGACCTGCTGCCGGAGGGCCTGGCGGTCGACGACCGGTGCGTGGAGTTCCGCACGCCTCCGTGGGGCAGCGAGACCCGGGAGTACCTGGTGTGCGTGGCCGCCTCCCGTGCGCCGCGGGACCCGGTCGACCGGGACCTGTGGCTGGCCGACGTGAAGATCGTGCGGGTGCCGGAAGAGGACGCGCCGGAAGAGGACGCACCGGAGGAGGACGCACCCGACGCACCCCACGAGGGAGGGCAGAACGGAGCCGCACCCGAAGAGGCCGTACCGACCGGGGCCGTGCGGGAGGGTTCCGCACAGGCCGTACCGCACGAGGAAGTGCAGGAGGGTTCCACACCCCGGCAGGGCGCGCCGCTGCTCCCCCCGGCGCGGCCCGTGCTGGTCCACTGGACGCGCCGTCGCGACCTCTACAGCGCCTACGACGCCAAGGTGGCGCACTACGCCCATCACGACGCTCTCGTCCGCGGCCTGGAAGCGGGCCGCGCCGCCCTGCGCGCGGGCGACGCGCAGGGGGCCCGCGCCGCCTGGGGCGAGGCCGTGCGCCGGGCCCACGCCATGGGCAACGAGCCCATGCTGCAACGGCTCGGCGACGTCGTGCGGATCATCGACGCGGCCGGCGGCGAGGTCGAGATACGCCCCGACATCCGGCCGCTCGACATCAACTCGGCGATGGTGCTGCGCGCCCACAGCACGATGCTGCCCCGGCGCCCCCAGGCGCCGCGCGAGCCCCGGGACGGTGACGCGTGAGGGCGTACCGGCCGCGCGCGTTCTGGCGCTCGGCCACCGGGGCCGACGGCGTCTCCACCGTCGGCTACGTGCGCCGCCAGCTCACCTGGCTCCTCGCGCTGACCGCCGTCGGCGGTGCGGCGCTCTTCGGCGCGTACGACGCGGTGCACCGCGACTCCGTGGCGATCCGCGAGCGCACCGGCCCCGCCGTCGTCGAGCTGGCCAGGGCGCACGCCTTTCTGCGCCAGGCCCACACGACGGCCCACGAGCACCTGGAGTACCGGGCGGACCACCACGGGTGGCCGGACATCCTACCGCGCGGCGAGGAGTACCGGACCCAGGTGGCCGAGGCGAAGAGCAGCCTCGCCCGGGCCGCCGCCACCGGCTCCCTGGGCCGCGAGGACCGCCAGACCCTGCGCATCGTGTCCGGGCTCGTCGACAGCTACGCCCTGCGCATCGACGGCGCGTGGACCCAGTCGCACGAGCCGAAGCTGAGCGGCGCGAACCTCGCGTACGCGCGGCGGATGATGCACGAGGGCGAGACCGGCATCCTGGCCCGGATCAGCGCGCTCCAGTCCCGGCAGACCGCCGCGCTCGGCCACCAGGAGGACTGGGGCGCCGCGCCGCTGCTGGCGTGGCCGGTGGCGCTCACGGCCTGCGCGCTGCTCGGTGTGCGCCTGGTGGGCGTGCAGGTGTTCCTGCGGCGGCGCTTCCGGCTGCGGCTGAGTGTGCCGCTGGCGGCGGTGACGCTCCTGCTGGCGGCCGTCCCCGTGCTCGCGTTCGGGACCTGGCAGGCGCACACGGGCCAGACGGGGATGCAGCGGGCGGTCGCCCCACTGACGGCGGACGGCACCCTCGGCGCCCGGGCGGGGGCCGTCGCGGACGCCGACGCGGGCATCGAGAAGGCCGTACGGGAGGCGAACACGGAAGGCTGGGCCGGGCTCACGGTGTTCGTCCCGCTCGGCACCGCACTGATGGCGGGGGTCGTCCTGTGGACGCTCCAGTCGCTGCTCGCCGAGTACGCCGTTCCCCGGAGCCCCGCAGGAGGCCGCACGTGAGACGTCCCCGCCCCCGCCGCCGTGCGTCGCGCCTCCTGCTCTCCCTGAGCCTCCTCGCCGGGCTCGCCCTGTCGTCCGCCGCGTGCGCGCAGGAACCGCCGCAGGTCGTGAGCGTCCTCGGACCCTGGACCGGTGACGAGCAGGCGAGCTTCGAGAAGGTACTCGACCGGTTCACGAAGAAGCACGGGATCGCGTACGACTACCAGGGCACGACGTCGCTGCGCGAGACGCTGCTCGCCCAGGTGGAGGCCGGATCGCCGCCGGACATCGCCGTACTGAACAGCCTGGGCGAGCTCACCGAGTACGCGCACCAGGGTGTGCTCGTGCCGCTTCCCGAGAACGTCCGCCAGCGTTCCCCGGAACCGTGGGCCCCCGAACTCACCGTGAACGGCCGCAAGAACGCCTACTGGACCCCCGTCAAGGTGGACCTGAAGAGCGTGGTCTGGCACTACCCGGGCCGCACGGCAGGCAAGGGCGACTGGTGCGTCGGCATGGGGTCCGGTGCGACGACGGGGTGGCCCGGCAGCGACTGGATCGAAGACATCCTGCTCCAGAAGCACGGCCCGGAGGTGTACGAGCTGTGGGCGACCGGCGAACTGGCCTGGACCAGCCGCAAGGTCCGCGACGCCTGGGAGACCTGGGGCCGGCTGATGGCCCCGGGCGGCGACAGACGCCAGGTGGACGCCGCCCTCGCCAACGACTTCAACGGCCCGGACGGCAGGGGGCTGCTGCGCCGCTCCGGCGACGGGTGCCGCCGCGAGCACCAGGGCAGCTTCGTCCGGCGGCTGTACGACGAGGACATCGCGTACGTCCCGACCTCACGGGCCGTCCCCGGGCTGCGCAACGCGCGGGGCGCGTACGAGGTCGCGGGCGACATGGCGGCGCTGTTCGACGACACGGCCGGGGCGCGGGCCCTGATCACCTACCTCACCGGTGACCAGGCGCGGGCCACCTGGGCGCGGGCGGTGCCCGAGGGCAGCCGGCCGTTCTTCCCCGTCTCCGTCGGCTCGTACGGCGAGGGCTGGTCGAACCGGGCGGTGAACGCGACCCTGACGGGCGCGAGACGGCTGTGCGCCGACGCGTCCGACGTCATGCCGCCAGGGGTGCGGGGCGCCTTCTACCGGGCGGTGCTGGAGTTCCTCGCGGCCCCGGCCGACGACAAACTGCTCACGGGCCTGCTGAAGCAGCTGGAGGACGAACGGAAGCGGCACCTCGAACTCGGCACGCCCCGCGTGCCGTCGGTCTGCGCGGCCCCGACGGCCGGGGCGGTGACTCCCTAGGCGGCGCCGGCCCGGGGAGTGACCGCGGCCCCGGCGGCCTGGGCGGTCACTCCCCGGGCGTGTCCCTCAGCGCAGCTCCTCGGGGCACGCCGTCCCCCGGGTGAGGCCGTAGGGCGCGGCCAGCCGGTACACCCCGGCCCGCGGCGCGAGCAGTTGCGTCCACTCGTCACCGGCCGCGTCCTCGTCCGCCTTCAACAGGCAGCCGTTCGGGTTGGTGAACTCGCGGGGGGTCTGCCCCCGCAGCTTCGATTCCGGCGTCTCCTCCGGCGGTTCGACGCGCTCGCCCTCGGCGTCGACAAGACCCAGCCACGGCGAGTACGGGATCCGGATCAGGACCCGGCCCGCGCTCTTCACCCGGATCGTCAGCTCGCCCGCGCCCGCCCGGTCCACCGTCGCGGGCGGGTCGGCCAGCGGCGTCGGGTCGTCGACCCGGAAGAGCTGCCAGTTGTCGTCGGCCCAGACCGGTTCGAGGTACGGCTGCCCGGCGCGTACGAGTTCGTACTCCTGCGTGGCGCCCGAGCGGTCCGGGTCGCCCTTGGGCAGCACGACGTAGTGCACGGCCCAGCGGTCCAGCCACTCGCGGTACGAGTCGGGGTCGAGCGTGTCGTCGTAGAAGAGCGGATTGCGCTCCATGTCGGCCTGCCGGTTCCAGCCGCGCGCGAGATTGACGTACGGAGCGAGCGCCGACGCCTCCCGGTGGCTGCTGGCCGGCACCACCTCGACCCGGCCCTTCTCCGCGCCGGCGTTCTGCAACTGGTTGACCAGGGGGGCCAGTTCACGTGCCCAGGACGCGGTCGGCGCGGTGCGGACGACGTCGTCGACGCTCTTGTAGCCGATCCAGACGTGGAAACCGGCGAGGGCGACCAGGACGGCGTACCACTTGACCGTGCGCGGCGCGGTGAACGGCAGCGCGGCCAGCAGCACGACACCGGCGAACACCATCGCGAGACGCGACACGTTGCTGCCGATCTGGGAGTCGATCAGCCAGGTCAGCAGCACCCCGACGGCGTAGACGGCGGCTCCCGTACGGACCGTCTTCCAGTCCTCCGGCACGAGCACGGCCACCAGGACGCCGAACAGGAACGGCAGCGACGCCGTCCCGACCGACATGGGCTGAGTGCCGGAGAACGGGAAGAGCCAGGACGACAGCGCGACGACGAGGACGGGCGCCAGGCCGAGCGCGTAGGCCCCCGGGCGGCGCTTGTTGAGGAACAGCGCGGCGGCCACGACACCGAGGAAGAGGCCCGCGACGGGGCTGCTCGCGGTGGCGAGCCCCGCGAGCGGCGCGGCGACGGCCGCCTTCGCCCACCGGTTGGCGGCCCAGCGGCGCGGCCAGCAGAACACCGCCGCGACCGCGCCCAGCGCGAACATCATGCCGAGACCGAAGGTGACGCGGCCCGACAACGCGTTGCAGAAGAAGGCGAAGACGCCGGCGAGCGCGCACCACAGGGGGGTGCGGACCGCCTTGACGCGGACCAGGATCAACGCGGTCAGGGCGGCGGACACGGTACCGACGATCATCATCGTCGTACGGACGCCTAGGACGGACATCAGGTACGGCGAGACCACGCTGTACGACACCGGGTGCATGCCGCCGTACCAGGCGAGGTTGTACGCGGAGTCGGGGTGGCGGCCGACGAACTCGGCCCAGGCGTCCTGCGCGGCGAGGTCGCCGCCGCTGTTCGCGAAGCAGAAGAACCACACGACGTGGACCACCGCGGCGAGGGCGGTGGCGACGGCGACGGGGTGCCGCAGGAAGCCGCCCGTCCGGCCGCCGTCCGGTCCGGCGGGACCGCCGCCGCCGGTCGCATCGCGGGGCGGTACGGGCGTGTCCCGGGCGGCGTGCGCGGCCCGCTCGGCGTGCCGCGGGCCCGGCTCGGCGCCCTGCCCGGCCCGACGCGCACCCGGCTCGGGACTCCGGTCCGAAGCCGACCCGGCAGCCGTCCCCGAACCCGACCCGGCGGCCGTCCCCGAACCCGATCCGGCAGCCGTGCCCGAAGCCGACCCGGGAGTCACCCCGGCGGCCCCCTCGGCAGTCGCCCCCGTGCGCGGCCGTATGCCGCCGTCCCGTATCCCGGTGCCGCCCTTGCGGCCGGCGTCGTCCCCGTCCCCGCCCTCGGCGCGCATCGGCTCAGCGGTGGTCATTGCGGCTCTCCCCGTCTCCCCCGGGTACCAGCACCCCCCGGCACGCAGGAGGACGCCGTCCCCGCGTCCCGTAGTTGCCCGGACGCCCACACGCGGTGTCCGCGCGCTGCCGCCGGTTCCCGTGCCCGGCGGCAGCATCCCCTCATCGGCGCGGGCTCAGCCCAGGCGGCTCATCTTGTCGCCCAGGCCCGGCTCGACCAGGTCCTTCTCCAGCGCCACCGGCGCCTTGACCTGGCCGGGGCCCGAACCGACCGTCACCTGACCGACCTCGTCGCCCGCCTTCGCGGCGTGCGGCAGCGGCTTGCCGGCGTCGGAGATGGCCAGTTCCACCTTCAGGCCGGGCCAGCCGACGGCCTTCAGGTCCTTCGTCGCCACGACCGGCGTCCGCCCGCCGAGGCCGTCGTCGACGTAACCGACGACATCGCCCTTCTTCACCACGGTCGCGGACGTGACGTCCCGCTGGGCGGCCTGGATCAGCTTGAGGCTCCGGCTGATGGCCTGCTGCAACTTGCCGTCCAGCGTGGTGGCGTCCTCCTGGCCCATCACCGCACCGACGATCCGGCGCTCCTTGCCGTCGATGACGGTGTTCGCCGACCACAGCAGGTTGCCGCCTGCGGGGGTCGAGGAGCCGGTCTTGATACCGCTGACCCCCGGCTCGAGCAGGATGTTGTTGTTGTTGTAGATCTTGCCCTCGATGCCGGGAACCTCGACCTCGGGCAGGTTCACGATCTCGCGGAACACGTCGTTCGTCATGACGGCCTTGGCCAGCTTGAGCTGGTCGGTCGCCGTGCTGACCGTGGTGGCCTCCAGGCCACTGGGGTCCGTGTACGTCGTGTTCGTCATGCCGAGGTCCTTGGCGGCGTCGTTCATCTTCTTCGTGAACTCCTCCTCGGACTCGGAGTCCCAGCGGGCCAGCAGCCGCGCCGCGTTGTTGCCCGAGGGCACCATCAGGAGCTGGAGCATCTGCCGCTCGGTGAACCGCTGCCCCTCGGTGATCCGCGCGGTCGACTCGTCCGTGAGCTTGGACTCCTTCTCCGCCTGCGCGTCGACCTCGATCTTCGGGCCGGTCTCGGCGCCCTTGAGCGGGTGCTCCTTGAGGATCACGTAGGCGGTCATGACCTTGGCGACGCTGGCGATCGGCGCGGGCTTCTGCTCCCCGTGCGTACCGATGGTCCCCACGCCCGGCACCTCGACGGCCGACTGACCGTCCTCGGGCCACGGCATGCTGAGCGCGTCGCCGTCGAAGGTGTACGTCGGCTTCGCCGTGAGCGCGAGCGTCGGCGGCGGAAGCGGCCGCAGATACTGCACGACCGCAAAGACGATCACCACAAGCAGGACCAGCGGAGCCCAGATCTTGACCCGCCGCACGGCGGTCCTGACCGGGGTCTCCGGCGGCGGCGGGGTGTTCGTCAGCTCGGCCAGCAGGTCGAGCGGCGGCTTGGGCGGCAGCGGCTGCTGCCGCGTGCGCTCCGCCTCCGGCACGGGCGCAGGGGCCTTCGCCTCGGCAGGCGCGGCGGCGGCCGGTGCGGCGGGAGTGCTGCGCGGGCGCCCCGCGGGGGACCTGATCTCGTCCCGCTTCAGCGGCACGAACTGGCTGGTGCGCTCGGCGGCGGACTCGGGCTTGGGCTTGGGCTTGGGCTCGCCGACCGCCTTGAGGGCGGTGGTCGGCTGGTCAACGGCCTGGCGCGGACGTACGGCCTTGAACACGGCGGTGGCCTGGTCGACCCCGCCGCGTGCGGCGCCGTCACGCGGTTCCGCACCACCGGACGGCCGATCCCCGCCGCCCTTCGCGTCACCGGCGCCGGGACCGGGGGCGCTTTCGCCCTCGGCGCCGCCCTCGCTCTCGTCCTTGCCGGAACGGTCCTCCACGTCCGCGCGCGGCTCGCCCACGTTCGCATCCGCACCGGACGCGGCACCGCGGGCTGCCGGAGCAGCGGCACCGCCGACGCCCTTGCCGGCACCGGAAGCGTCAGCCGCTTCGGCGGCCGTACGGTCGTCGCCCCGCCCCGCGTCCGACGCGTCGGCGGTCCCGTCGGCACCCTCGTCCGCACCGGACGCGGCGACCTTGTCGGCGGCCGCACGGCCCGCGCCCGGGCCCTTGGCCGACGCGTCGGCGTCGGTGCCGGTCTCCGGCTCGGCGGCCACGTCGTCGTTGCTCGTCGACGCACCGCCGGACTTCACGCCCGTACCGGACAGAGACCCTGCGGCCTTACGGCGGCCCTCCTCCGTGCCCGTGGCCGACGCGTCGGCGTCGGTCTCCGGCTCGGCGGCCGCGTCGTCGTCGTTCGCCGACGGACCACCGGACTTCACACCCGTACCGGACAGATCCACCGCATGCTCACTCCAGCCCGGCGCGCGGACCTCGTCCACCGACGGCTCGTCGCCGTCGGACGCGGCAGCGTTGTCGGCGGCGCCATCAGCCGTGGAAGGCCGCACACCCGCACCCGCAGCGGCGGCCTCAGCCGTCGGCTCCGGCGCGGTGTCCGTCGTGACCGTCGGCGCGTCACCGGGAGTCGCCCGCGAGACGGGCGCGTCGGCCCGGTCCTCCCGCACGGCCGCCCGCGCGCCGCCAGGGCGGTCCCCAGAACGCTCGCCAGCAGCCTCAGACGCCCCCTCGGGGCCCTCGGCGTCACCGGCGGTCTCCGGAGCCTCCGGCGCGTCCGCAGTGGCCACCCACGCCGCCACCGCCTTGCGCAGGCGCGCGTCCCCCTCGGGCGCCTCGGTGGATTCGTCGTCGGGGGTCTCCGGGGCCTCCGGGGCGTCCGGGGCCTCCGGGGCCTCCGGGGCGTCCGGGGCGTCCGGGGCGTCCGAAGGCTCGCCCCCCGCGGTCTCCCGCGCCTCCGGGACCGACGGGAGCTCCTCGCGCGGCAGCCTGAAGACAGCCGTCGCCCGGTCGCGCGGCGCCGCCGTCGCCCGGTCGGCCTCAGCGGCCGGGGAAGGCTCCGCGCCCTGCGCGCCACCGGATTCCGGCTCGGACTCCTCGCGCGGCAGTTTGAAGACCGCCGTCGGCTGATCGACGCGGCCGCCGCCGGGTTCCGGTTCGGCCCGGCCGGCCGCCTCGCGGAAAACGGCCAGCCGCGGATCGCGTTCGCCCGGGGCCGTCTCCCCCGACGACTTCCGCTGCTCCGACTTGTCGGGGGACTCGCCCGCCACCGATGCCTCCTTCATACGCGCCCGCGCATACGCCCGCTGTCAGCGGTCCGATGTCCGATGTCCGAACCGTGTACCAGTGTCCTGTCTGAGACCCTGGCCTCCTCGCTAGACGAGAACGACATACCTGCCGGTTCCCGCACGAAGCACCCAGGCGCTCTCGACAGATGAATGTGAGAGGGGTCACCCTGTCATTCATCCACGCGGGGAGGCATGGATGGGCAGGAGCCGCAGAACACTTCCGGAGGAGCTTCTGCTGCTCGCTCTGGACCCGACAACGGGTACCACAGCGCAGCCGCAGTCGCTCGACCTCGGCCTGGCCGGGGCACAGCTAGTAGAGCTGGCTCTGGCAGGACGGATAGCCCCAGACGGGGATCGTATCGCCGTGGTGATGGCACGGCCGACAGGAGATCCGACTTTGGACTCCGCACTGGAACTGCTGCGCAGGCGCGGCAGCCCGGTACGGGCGGTCCACTGGATCGGCGGGCCCCGGCTGGGGCTCCGCCAGACGTATCTCTCGCATCTGGAGCGGTGCGGCATGGTGCATGCCGTGGCGGGCCAGATGTGCGGGGTGCTGCCGACGACTCGCTACCAGGCGACGGAATCGGTGATCTGCCGGGAGATCAGGTCCCGGCTCGACAGTGCGATCCGCACCGGCGTACCGCCGGACCCGCGGACCGCGGCGCTCGCCGCGCTCGCTCACGCAGTGGGGCTCGGCAAGCACCTGTACCCCGGCAACGAGGGGCGCTCATCACGCTCCCGCCTAAGGGACCTCATCAGGCACGACCCGATGGGCGGCCTCGTGGCGCACGCCGTGATGGACGTCCAGAACGGTGTGGCCGCACAGCCGCGCCGCGCGCCCGCAGGAGGCGGCCGACCGCAGTCGGCCGTGCCGATGCAGTCGCAACCGCAGCAAACGCAGTCCCGCCGGGACGGCATGGCGCGCCTCGCGGCGCACTGAGCCGGGCCGCAGCACCGAGAGCAGCACCCGTACGACCGCCGCCGCACCGATGTCCCCACGACCCGGTTCGGGAGCCGCACCGCGACGCGCGGGGTGGTGGACGGCCGGCCAGGCCAGCCTGGACCGGACCGGACCGCCACCCCGCGCGCTCGTGTCGGCACCCTGTGTGGGCATTTCCCAGCGCGGACATGACCATTGGTGGCAGTCTGCTGAGAAGTAGAGCGTGCTAGCAGCACATACGCACAACGCACTCAGCCGGAGGTGCAGTTCCCGTGGCGTCGAACGTCAACCCCACCGTCAGGCGACGCCGATTGGGCCAGGAGCTCCGCCGGCTGCGCGAGCTCAAGGGCATGACGGCCGAGGAGGTGGCGGAGCGCCTCCTGGTCTCCCAGTCGAAGATCAGCCGCCTGGAGAACGGCCGCCGCTCCATCAGCCAGCGCGACGTACGCGACCTGTGCGGCGTGTACGACGTCGACGACCACCGCATCGTCGACTCGCTGATGCAGATGGCGAAGGACTCCCGCCAGCAGGGCTGGTGGCACGCCTTCGGCGACATCCCGTACAGCGTCTACATCGGCCTGGAGACGGACGCCGCCTCCCTGCGCGTGTACGACCCGCAGATCGTTCCGGGGCTCCTCCAGACCCCCCGGTACGCCGAGGCGCTCATCACCGGGGCGCTGCCGGAGACGGCCGCGGGCGACGTGGAGAAACGGGTCAACGTCAGACTGCGCCGGCAGGAACGCATCCTCACGGCCGACCAGCCGCTGCGCCTGTGGGCCGTCATCGACGAGGCGGCGCTGCGCCGCGTGGTCGGCGACCGGCAGCTCATGCGGGAGCAGCTGGAGCACCTGGTGGAGCAGTCGCAGCTGCCCCATGTGACGGTCCAGATACTTCCGTTCGACATGGGTGCGCACCCCGGCATCAGCGGCCACTACGCGATCCTGGAGTTCCCGGACGCGGCCGACTCCAGCGTGGTCTACATCGAGGGCGTCACGAGCGACCTCTATCTGGAGAAGGCGAACGACGTGCAGAAGTACAGCGTGATGTACGAGCACCTGCGCGCCCAAGCGCTGAACGTCGAGGCATCGCGTCATTTCATCGCCAATATCGCGAAGGAATACGCCCGCTGAAACCAGTACCTCCGCCGCAAGAACCGGAACGGTACACCTTGGTTATGCCCCAGCGGAAGCCGTTCATGGGATATGCCATCCGGTCGGGTGAACGGCCGCTTCACGCGGATCAGTTCGCGAGTAGCGTCGCCCACGCCAGCGAGAACGTTGGCGTCTACTCTCCCGACCAGCAATTTCGGAGTGAACATGGCAATCCATCAGGGCGCTACGGACACCTGGACGAAGTCCTCGTACTCCGGGGGTAACGGCGCATGTGTAGAGGTCAAGTCCCCGGTCACGCACGCTGTCGCGGTGCGGGACTCGAAGGCGCCCGAGGGCCCTTCGATCACGTTCGCCCCCGGCTCCTGGAGCGCGTTCGTGGGCGGGGTCGGCCGGGGGACGTTCGACCTCGGCTGACTGTCACGCCGGGCACGAGCGCACGTTCGACGCGGTGCGCCACCGCAGGGAGCCCTCTCGACCGGTCCGCCGTCCTGGCCGAGGGGGCTCTGGCGTTCGCGCCCCGCCGATGCGGTCCTCAGCGCAGTTCGTCGACGTACCGGTCCGTCCCCGGGACCGTCGGGACGAACGGCGCCACCAGTTCCACTCGTCCCAGCCCGGACGCCGCCACCTCGTCGCCGAGTCCGCCGAAGCGCTCCTCCCACGCCTCGCGCGGGTCGGCCTCCAGGAACCAGAGCAGTGTCAGTCGGGTGTCGACGCCCTCGACCTGCTTCACGTAGCTCATGCGGTCGCCCGGCAGCGGCGTCGGACGGAAGACCGTGACCATGGCGGCCGGTGAGGCCGGGCCCGCCGCCCCGCCGGCGAGCCGCTGCGGCAGGTGGGTCGCCCGCAGCCACTCCAGCAGTTCCGCCCGTTGCCCGGGCCCCTCGGCGTCGACGACCTCCAGCACCAGGCCCCGGTACGGGTGGTCGAGCGCGTGGAAGTCGCGCGGGCCGGCGTCCCCGTCGCGATAGACCGTCGCCTCGTGGTCCTGGAAGGCCGTGAAGACGTGCGTACGGGCCTGATGGACGCGCCCGTCGCGGTTGAGGCGCTTGTTGATCCCGACGGTCCACTTCATGTGCTCGTCGTAGCGGCCCTGCGTGATCCAGTACGTCGAGAGGTAGCACCCGGCGGTGACCGGCCGGGCGACGGCGGACTTCTCCGGGTGGCGCAGGAGCTGGAGGTCGCGGGTGGCGACCCAGCGGCGCCCGGCGTACATCCAGGGCATCGCCATCGCGCCGGCGATGTAGTGGTCGTCCTCGTACCAGCGGTTGTACGCGTACTCGTGCCCCGGATGCGGCTCGACCATGGTGATCAGGGCATGGCCCGGACGCACCCCGTAAGGCCCCACGGCCGCCAGTTCCGCGTACGCCTCGCTGCGCGTGTCCTCGCCCATGGCCGCCGATCCCTTCCCTCCGCCGTCGGTCCGACTTACTCTGACGCTCCGTCAGGCAAATGACCAGACCTGGGACCGGAAGGCGACCGGATGCTGCTTCAGGGGAAGACCGTCGTCGTGTCGGGCGTGGGCGCCGGGCTCGGACACCGGGTCGCCGCTGCCGTCGTACGGGACGGCGGCAACGCCGTGCTCGGCGCCCGTACGGAGGCGAACCTCGTTAGGAGCGCGTCCGAGATCGACCCGGCGGGCCGGTGCACTGCCCTGCTGGCCACGGACATCACGCACGAGGACCAGTGCGAGGACCTGGCCCGTCTCGCCGTCGAGCGGTTCGGGCGGATCGACGCCGTCGTCCATGTCGCCGCCTGGGACAGCTGCTTCGGCGGCGTGGAGGACGCCGACTTCACCACCTGGCAGAGCGTGCTCGACGTGAACCTGCTCGGCACCCTGCGGATGACGCGGGCCTGCCTGCCGGCGCTGAGGAAGCGGGGCGGCTCGGTGGTGATCATCGGCACACAGTCGGCGATCGCCGCGCCCTCCCAGGTGGCGCAGGCGGCGTACGCGGCCTCCAAGGGCGCGCTCACCTCGGCGATGTACTCGATGGCGCGCGAGTTCGGGCCGCACCGGATCAGGGTCAACACCGTGCTGCCCGGGTGGATGTGGGGTCCGCCGGTCCAGTCCTACGTACGGCTCACCGCGCACTCCGAGGGCGTACCGGAGCCCGAGGTGCTGGGGCGGCTGACCGAACGCATGGCGCTGCCCGAGCTGGCGACCGACGGCGATGTGGCGGAGGCCGTGGCGTTCCTCGCCTCCGACCGGGCCCGCGCGATCACCGGCCAGTCGCTGCTGGTCAACGCGGGCGAGCTGATGCGGTAGTCACCTGCGTACGCGATCCACCCCTCCTTCTCACGACCGCACGGGACCCGCATCCCGAGCGGTCGTCTCTGTGTGTACGGCATGTACGGCGCCTGACGAAGCGCCCGCTCATGGTGTGGCTGTCGTCACGTTCACGACAACGACTCGGTGGGTCAAGAAAAGGCAAAGACGTTCCGCGTCATGACTTACGTTCATATCCATGACCGATATGGCCCTTGACCGGCCCACCGCACAGACGGTTCAATCCCCGAAGTCCCCGCTCCCGCACGGGGGCGCCGCCAACCGGACGTACTGACGAAGCGCGATCGGGTTCATTCAGATGAACGCAGCACAAGGCGGACCCCTGGAGGGGGCATGAACAGTCTGGACTGGGCCGTGCTCATCGGCTACTTCGGAATCATGGTCGCGATCGGCGTCTGGTCCCACAAGCGCGTGGACAACGTCAGCGACTTCTTCACGGCCGGCGGAAAGATGCCGTGGTGGCTCTCCGGCATCTCCCACCACATGTCCGGCTACAGCGCCGTCATGTTCACCGGGTACGCGGGCATCGCGTACAAGTACGGCGTCACGTCCTTCGTGACGTGGTCCTTCCCCATCGCGATCGGCATCGCCATCGGATCGAGCCTGTTCGCCCCGCGGCTGAACCGGCTCCGGTCCCGGCTGCATGTCGCCTCGCCGCTGGAGTACCTCAAGAACCGCTACAACCTGCCCACGCAGCAGGCCCTCGCGTGGTCCGGCGTCCTGCTGAAGATCGTGGACGTGGCGGCGAAGTGGGCGGCCATCGCCACGCTGCTCACCGTGTTCACCGGCATCTCGCTGAACCAGGGCATCCTCATCACCGGCGTCATCACCGGCATCTACTGCACGGTCGGCGGTCTGTGGGCGGACGCGCTGACCGAACTCGGGCAGTTCGTCATCCAGCTCTTCGCCGGACTGGCGATGCTGTTCGCGGTGATGGCGGAACTCGGCGGGTTCAGCTCGCTGTGGACGGTCTGGGACAAGCTCCCCGAGACCCACAACGACCCGCTGACCGGCGACTTCACCATGATGTTCCTGCTGGCCTACCTCTTCATCAAGACCTTCGAGTACTCCGGCGGCATGTGGAACCAGGCCCAGCGCTACATGGCCACGGCGAGCGCCCGGGAGGCCACGCGTTCGGCGCGGCTGTCGGCGGCCCTGTGGCTGGTGTGGCCGCTGGTCCTCTTCTTCCCGATGTGGTGCGCGCCGCTGCTGGTCGACGCGCAGAAGCCGGACGCGTCGGACTCGTACGCCCTCATGACCGAACAGCTGCTGCCCCACGGGCTGCTGGGGTTGGTCATCGTGGGCTTCTTCTCGCACACCATGGCCATGTGCTCCTCGGACGCCAACGCCATCGCCGCCGTCTTCACCCGTGACATCGCGCCCGCGCTCTCGGCGAAGGCGCGCGGCTGGTCGCAGCGGGCGGGGCTGGTGGCGGCGCGGCTGTCGACCGTGGCGTTCCTGGCGCTGTCGATGGCGATCGCGACGCAGGTCAACTCGCCGGCGTTCAAGGACATCATCACGATCGTCATCAAGTGGGTGGCCGGTCTGATGGGCCCGATCGCGATCCCGTTCATGCTCGGGCTGCTGCCCCGGTTCCGTAAGTCCGGACCGACGGCCGCGCTGGTCTCGTGGGCGTGCGGGCTGTTCGCGTTCTGGGTGGTGAACTACGGAATGGACGGCGTGGCGACGCAGTACCAGGTGTCGGTGCCGCTGGCCGTCTCGCTGGTGCTGTTCGTCGTGATCGGTCACATCAAGCCGGAGGACACTCCGGAGCGCGACGCGGTCCTGGCGCGCATCAACACGGACGGCGACGACGACTCGTCGTCCGGCGCGGCCATCGGAGCCCCGGCCGCCGCGGGCGACACGACTGTGCGGGAACGGGCGGGGGACTGAGGGGGCGCGGCGGCGCGGGGAGTCGGGTAAAGGGTGCCGGCCGGGCGGGGCGCGAGGGAGGGGGTTGACCGCTGGGGGCGTGCGGCTTCACGAACCGCCGGGGTCTCGGCCGGTCGTCGCCGTCGGGCTCACGACCGGTCGTCCCGCCCGGCACTCGGCCGGTCGTCCCACCTACGGGCCGACCCGCCGTAACGTCGTCTCGACCGGTCGTACCGTCAGGCTCTCGGGTAGCGGGCGAGCCAGCCGGGGGCGTTGATCGCGGGGCCGTGGAGGGCGGGGCCCTGCGTCATCTCCATCGCGAAGTCGTCGGCGAGCTCGAGGAGTGTCGCGCGTCCTTCGAGCTCCGCGACCCAGCCCGGCGGCAGCGCGGTCTCGCCGTGCAGGGCGCCGAGCAGACTGCCGCAGAGCGCCCCGGTGGCCTCGGACGCCCCGCCGTGGTTGACCGCGAGGCGCAGGCCGTGACGGATGTCCTCGCCGACGAGGGCGCAGTACACGGCGACGGCCAGCACGTCCTCGGCGGTACGCCCGTCACCGAGCGACTCGACGCGGGCCGGCGACGGCATCCCCTGGCGTACGGCGCCCAGCGCGAGCTTGAGGGCGTCGGTCACGGGCTGGTGACCGGGACGGGCGGCGAGCTGGGCGAGCGCGCGTTGGACGGACGCGTCGACCGTCTCGCCGCGCGCCAGGCCGTGCACGATCACGGCGAACGCCCCGGCCGAAAGGTACGCGGTGGGGTGCCCGTGGGTCTGGGCGGCGCATTCGACGGCGAGCTGGAAGACGAGCTGCGGCTCCCAGCCGACCAGGAGCCCGAAGGGCGCGGAGCGGGTGACGGCGCCGGAGTCGCGGGCGGTGGGGTTCCTGGGCCGGTCGAGTGTGCCCATGTTCTCGTCGGCGAACCCGGTCAGGCATTCACGGGAGGGCGCGCGGCGCGCGTACAGCCACTCCTCGCGGGCGAGCCAGCCGTCGTCCTTGCGGCGCTCGTCGGGTCCCCAGTCGCGTTGGGTGACGGCCCAGCGCAGGTGGGCTCGGTGCACGTCGGTGGGCGGGTGCCAGGCGCCGGTGTCACGACGTACCTGGGCCCGTATGAGGCCGTCGACGGTGAACAGGGTCAGCTGTGTACCGGCGGTGACGGCGCCGCGTCTGCCGTACGCCGGGACGAGATCGGTGACGGCGTCCACGCCGTGGGCGGCGAGTATCTCGTCCAGGCTCAGGGCGGCCACTCCGGCGCCCAGCGCGTCACCGACCGCGCCGCCGAGCAGGCAGCCGCGCACCCGGCTGCGGAAGTCCTGCTGCTCGGCACGGCCCCATACGGATGTGACTGGTGCGCTCACCGCTTCTGCCCTTCGCGTGTGCGGGATACGACGTCTGGCGCAGCACTGTAATCGAAGGGGAACGGGGTGTTCAGGGGACGGGTGTGCGAAAGGAAGTGCAGGCCGCGCGCCGTCGCGTTCCCCGGATCGGACCCGACTTCGCACACCGGCGGGCCCGCCCGACCACCGCCGTCACACACCGGCGGGCCCGCCCCGTCGTCGCTGTCGCGACGGGGCGGACCCGCCGGTGCCGGGCCGGTGCGGCTCAGTCCGTGATCTTGATCTTGCCGTTGGCGTCGGCCGCCGGCTCCTGGGCCGGCTTGCCGCCGCGCTGGGTGATGCCCTTGAGCAGCTCGGCGAGGTCGACCCCGGTGGTGGAGCTGAGCATCGCCATGCCCTGGGCGACGTTGTCCGTGACCGTACGGGAGAGCTGGCTCGCGCCGTCCGTGGAGATCACGGTGAGCTTGTCGATGGCGCTCATCGGCTCGGCCGCCTTGGCCACGACCTGCGGCAGCACCTCGACGAGCATCTGGAGGACGGCCGCGTCGCCGTACTGGGCGAACGCGTCGGCCTTCTTTCGCATGGCCTCGGCCTCGGCCGAGCCCTTCGCGGCGATGGCGGCCGCCTCCGACTCGCCCTCGATCCGTACGGCCTCGGCGAGCGCCGCGCGGTGCAGCTTCTCGCCCTCACCGGTGAGACGGGCACGCTCGGCGTCCGCCTCGGCCTCCTTGACCTGCGCCACGCGACGGGCCTCGGCCTCCTGCTCGGCCTGGTAGCGGGCGGCGTCGGCGGGCTTGCGGACCTTCGTGTCGAGCTCGCGGTCGGTCAGCGCGGCCTGGCGCTCGGCCACCTTCTCCTGCTCGGCGAGCACTTCCTGCTGGCGCGCGGCGTCGGCGAGCGGGCCGGCGGCATTGGCCTTGGCCGCCGCGGCTTCCGTTTCGACGCGGATCTCGGCCTGCTTGAGGTAGAAGGTCCGCTCGGCGATGGCGATCTCCTCGGCCGCCTTCAGCCGTGCCTGCTCGGAGGCGCGCTTGGCGATCGCCTCCGCGATGTCCGCCTCCTGGCGGGCGCGGGCGGCCTCGGGACGGCCGAGGTCCTCCAGGTACGAGCCCTCGGTGGTGATGTCCTGGATCTGGAAGGCGTCGAGGATCAGGCCCTGGCCCGACAGGCTCGCCTCGGCCTCCTCGGCGACCTGACCGGCGAACGCGGCGCGGTCGCGGATGATGTCCTCGACCGACATGCGGCCGACGATGGCGCGCAGCGCACCGGACAGCACCTCCTGCGTGAAGCCGACGATGCCGTCCTGCTGCTGGAGGAAACGCTGGGCGGCCGCCCTGATCGCGTCCTCGCTGCCGCCGACCTTGACGATCGCCACGCCTTCGAGGTTGGCCTTCACGCCACGCAGGGTGACCGCGCCCCGGACGGAGATCGGGATGTGCCGGCTGGAGAGGTCGAGAGTGAACTTCTGCTGTACGAACGGCACGACGAAGACGCCACCGCCGACGACGACCTTCTGGCCGCTGTTGTCGGTGGAGGTCTGGCCGGTCACCGGGTCGACGGAGGTCTTCCCTCGGCGGCCGGTGATGATGAACGCCTCGCTGGGGCCGGCGACCTTGTAACGCGTGATGACGACGAGCGCCAACAGGACGAGGAGTACGACGACTCCCACGACGGCGATGATGACTGGACTCATGATGCGTTCCCCCCTGCCTTCCCAGGGGACGGCAGCAGTTGTAGTAATACGACTTTGACGAGCTAAAAACCACGTGACCGGCACTGGACCGGTACCGCACCGGCGTACGACTGGCTACGAACGGCGCAGGACCGGCCGCTTGGCCGGCACGGACCTCCGACGGGCCGGAGCCGGCGGCAGGACATCACCGTTCCGTTCCGACGTGACGGAACGGAACGGAACGGACGAGCGGAATCGTCAGGTCGACGAAGTGTCTACCGCGCCTCAGCGTTCGACGGGACGCACCGCGACCGAGGTGCTCGACAGGGACGCTTCCACCCAGATCTCCGCCCCCCGCGCCACGGGCACCGCGCTCTTGGCGGCGAGCTTGACCGGCTGGCCGCCGAGCCGCAGCAGCACCTCGCCGTAACCGTCGGCGGGTATGGCCGTGACGACGGATCCGGCGGTGCCGACGAGGTCCGTGCCGCGCGGGGTCGCGTCCGTCTGGTCACGCATCAGCGCACGGCTGAACCGCCACGCGAACCAGCCCGCCGCGACCCCCGCCGCCACCCCGACTCCCGTCGCGGCACCGGCTCCGAGTCCCGAGGTGCCGAGCATGATGGCACCACCGAACCCGAACATCGACATGAACCCGGCAATGACGGGCAGTGAAAGCAGCCCGTCGAAAAGGCCGTCGAGGACTCCCCCGAAAAGCCCTTCCAGAATCCCGTCGAAGATCAACGAGAGGGCCAGCAACACGATCCCCGCAATGCCGAGACCGAGAAACACAGTCATCCCGCTCGCCCTCCCCCGTATGCGCCGATCTCTCGAACTGATGCGATCGTCTCATGCAGGACTGACAGAAGACATTGCCGGACCCTGGCAATCCTTACGCTCTCTTAATGCCGCCTCACTCCAGTACCGGGAGCAGTTCCGGGAGGTGGCCGTCCGAGGCGGTGGCGGCCTGTTGGCGCTCCAGGGGGACCTCGCCGTAGAGCGTCGTGCGCGGCTTCGACGGCCGGCCGGCCGCTTCCGCGATCGCCACCAGGTCCTGGACGGAGCGGTACGAGCCGTAACTCGATCCCGCCATACGGGAGATCGTCTCCTCCATCAGCGTTCCGCCGAGGTCGTTCGCGCCGGAGCGCAGCATCTCCGCCGCACCTTCCGCGCCCAACTTCACCCAGCTCGTCTGGATGTTGGTGATGTGCGGGTGGAGGAGCAGGCGCGCCATGGCGGTCACGGCGCGGTTGTCGCGGTCCGTCGGGCCGGGGCGGGCGATGCCGGCGAGGTAGACGGGGGCGTTGGTGTGGATGAAGGGAAGGGTGACGAACTCCGTGAAGCCCTCCCGCCCGGCTTCCCGAGCGTCCTGCTGCATACGGGCCAGGGTGCGCAGGTGGCCGAGCCAGTGGCGGGGCTGGTCGACGTGCCCGTACATCATCGTCGACGAGGACCGGATGCCCAGCTCGTGCGCGGTCCGCACCACCTCGATCCAGGTGGCGGTCGGCAGTTTGCCCTTGGTGAGGATCCAGCGCACCTCGTCGTCGAGGATCTCCGCGGCGGTGCCGGGGATCGAGTCGAGCCCGGCTTCCTTGGCCGCCTCCAGCCACTCGCGCACCGACAGACCCGTGCGCGTGGCCCCGTTGACGATCTCCATGGGCGAGAACGCGTGGACGTGCATGCCGGGGACGCGTTCCTTCACCGCCCGTGCGATGTCGAAGTACGCCGTGCCGGGCAGGTCGGGATGGATGCCGCCCTGCATGCACACCTCGACCGCCCCGACGCCCCACGCCTGCTCGGCCCGGTCGGCGACCTGCGAGAGGGAGAGGGTGTAGGCGTCGGCGTCGGTACGGCGCTGGGCGAAGGCGCAGAAGCGGCAGCCGGTGTAACAGACGTTGGTGAAGTTGATGTTGCGCGTGACGATGTACGTCACGTCGTCGCCGACCACATCGCGGCGCAGCTCGTCCGCGATACGGGTGAGCGCGTCCAGGGCCGGACCGTCCGCGTGGAGGAGGGCGAGTGCCTCGCCGTCGGTGAGCCGCGTCGGATCGTCGGCCGCCCGGCTCAGGGCCTGCCGTACGTCCGTGTCGATGCGCTGGGGCACCATGCCCGGGGCGGCGGCCTCGCGCAGGGCGTCCCAGTCGCCGTACACCTCGTCGAAGTCGTCACGGCGGTCGGTGGTGCGACCGGTGGTGTCGATGGTGCGGTGGAGGTCGGTGCGACCGGAGCCGTTCCCTGTCGCCCCCGCGTTGAACCCCGCATCGGGTTCCTGCCAGGGGATGCCAACCGGCCGTACTCCTTCGCGCGCCAGCCCGGTCTCCGGGTCGGCGAGCGCCTGTACGTGCGGTACGAGCCGGGGGTCGAGCCAGGGCTCGCCGCGCCGGATGAACTCCGGATAGATGGTCAGGCGTTCCCGCAGCTCGAAGCCGGCGGCGGCGGTCCTGGCGGCGAGTTCGTCGATGTGCGGCCAGGGGCGCTCGGGGTTGACGTGGTCGGGCGTGAGGGGCGAGACACCACCCCAGTCGTCGATGCCCGCGCCGACGATCAGTGCGTACTCCTCGTCGACGAGGTTGGGCGGTGCCTGGATGCGGGCGCTCGGTCCCAGGATGTGGCGGGCCACGGCGATGGCGGCGGCCAGTTCCTCCAGCTCGGCGTCGGGCATGGCGCGCATGGCGGTGTCCGGCTTCGCGCGGAAGTTCTGGATGATCACTTCCTGGATGCCGTGGTAGGCGCGGGCCGTCTTGCGGAGCTCGAAGAGGGCGTGGGCGCGCTCCTCGTACGTCTCGCCGATGCCGATGAGAAGGCCGGTGGTGAAGGGGACGTTGGAGCGGCCGGCGTCCTCCAGGACCCGCAGGCGTACGGCGGGCTCCTTGTCGGGCGAACCGTGGTGCGGGCCGCCGGGCTCCGACCACAGGCGGGTGGCCGTCGTCTCCAGCATCATGCCCATGGAAGGGGCGACGGGCTTCAGGCGCTGGAGGTCCGTCCACGACATGACGCCGGGGTTGAGGTGGGGCAGCAGCCCTGTCTCCTCCAGTACCCGCACGGCCATGGCCCGCACGTACGCGAGGGTGTCGTCGTACCCCTCGGCCTCCAGCCACTCCCGGGCCTCGGGCCAGCGGTCCTCGGGTCGGTCGCCGAGTGTGAACAGGGCTTCCTTGCAGCCCATCTCGGCGCCCCGCCGCGCGATGTCCAGCACCTCGTCGGGGGACAGGAACATGCCGTGGCCGGCCCGCCGGAGCTTCCCGGGAACGGTGACGAAGGTGCAGTAGTGGCACTTGTCGCGGCACAGGCGCGTCAGCGGGATGAACACCTTGCGCGAGTACGTGATGACGCCGGCTCGCCCCACGGCCTCCAGCCCCGCGTCACGCACCCGCGCGGCGGACGCGGCGAGATCCCGCAGATCGTCCCCCCGCACCTGAAGCAGCACGGCCGCCTCCCCCACATCCAGCGCGACCCCGTCCCGCGCCCGCCTCAGGGCACGGCGGATGCCGGTGGGGGTGGGGGGAGGGGTGCGGCTGGGGGGTGGGGCGGGGGTTGAGACTGGGGTGGGGGTGGCGTCGAGGGGGTGGGGGGTCGGCGTCGTGGGGGGTGCAGCGGGGGCGGTCCCGCGTAGGTTCGCGTCTCCTTGCGGTGCGCTCGCGCTCGTCGTCATGCGTCCGAGCATACGAGCGCACTCGGCACGGCCCGGTTTGCGCGGAACCTGACAGGCAGCGCAGAGACCCGCAGGTGCGAACTTCGCCGTCGCCGTCGTGGCCCTGGTCGGAGATTCGTGGGAGTGCGGAGTGCGTGAGGCGTGGGGCGTGGTGCGGAGTGCGGGTGTTGTGCTGCGTGCGCCGGGGGGCAGGCCGCCGATGTACGGGGTCGACTGGGACGTACGCGGGCGTGCGGCGGGGGTGAGGTGCTGCTCTCCGGGAGGGACTCGGCCACGGCGATAACGCTTTCGGCGCCGGGGGAGGCGGCGGGCTCTGTTGGGCCTGGGGCGGTGATTGCTTCTGGTGTGGGGGCCGCCTTTCTGGAGGGTGGCGTCGGAGGCCCGACGGTAAAGGGCGCTCCTGCGTCGCGTCGCCTACGGCGATTCCGCTGCGCTCCACCCTTGACCGCCGAACCTCCGACGCAATGCTTAAGGGGGGCGGCCCCCGGGGGGAGCCCACGGGTCAGGCTCGGTGAGTGGTTGTTCGTGCGTCGCCGGGTGGCAGGTGTGTGGGTGGGGCGCGACAGCTTCTGGGGTGGTGCGGCCCCTGGCTCGGCGGGTGCGGCGACGGTTGTTGGTTCGACACCACCATGGCGACCGGCACGGCACACCGGCCAGTGGGGCGAGGCGCTTGCGGGTCGGCCTGCGGGTGGACGTGGGGATGGGACGGGGACATCGGATGTCGCGAATCAGAACGGCCAGCTGACGGCCACCCCAACCGGTCACCGGTCACCGGGCCCAGCGACCGGTGACCCGTGACCGCTGACTGGTGACCGGTGACTGGTGACCGGATGAGACCTGACCCCGTTGCCGACGCGGTCGGTGGGTGGTTACGGGAGCAGCCTGCGGCACGGAGCGTGCGCTCGTAGTCATGGACGCTTCCTTGAGGCGACCCGCGTGGGTCGATACGCACACATGGCCACCGGGACCGATACGGATGTGACGACTGAGCCAGATGAGGCGGTCCGGCTCACCAAGTGTTGAGTTCGTCCCATCGCACCAGCAACCAGCCTGTGCATCGACCGCCTGGCCAGGCCAACTCGGACGCTGATGCCCGCAGGCCGATCGCAAGGGCGGCCGCCCATCGGCCGGGCGGACTCCGAGACCCGCAGGTCGACCGACCAGGCCGGCCGCCGACCGAGCGGGGCGCTCCCGTGCATCCCTATGTCGGTGTCGCACCAGCGGCCGTCGTCGCACCCGCCGAGACAGGGGCCGAGCCGCCCCAGAACCGCCCGCGCACCCCACCACACACCCGCAAGCCACCAAGCAAACGCCCGCCCCCATCCCGCTCCCGTGCAGGGCGTTTTTCCTAGCGTCGTCCCCCCATAAGCGTTCGCGGTGGGTCGGGGTGGTGGGTCAAGGGTGGAGCGCAGCGAAATCGCCGCAGGCGACGCGACGCAGGAGCGCCCTTGACGCACCACCCCGGCCCACCGACACTCAAGCGCCCGGGGACGGCCCCACACCCCCCAGAAACAGGAAGTGGTTCACCCTCGCCTGCCCGAACCCCCCAGAAGCGACAGTTGGTTCACGCCCCCCTACACCGACCGACCCCCTCGCGAGCACGGTTCGACCAGCCACCACCCCCGACCCGGCGGCTGCCCCACCCGGCCGGGATACCCGGGGCCGGCCGTCGCTCTCGCTGCGGTGGCTACGGTGTCGACATCGAGCTGAAGACCACGAATCCCAGCAGCATGCCGACGGCCAGGCCGACTGCCGCGACGATCAGGGACGTGACGGCGAGCGGCTCGTCCTTCGATTTGGCGATCCCGCCGAAGACCAGGCCGAGGACGCCGAACAAGGGCGGGCAGAAGAACAGGGCTACCACGCCGAAAACGATCGCGACGATACTGAACGGGCTTTTCTGCACGTGCGTTCCTCTCCCCCGAGGTGCCGGCCGAACGGCCGGACGCCCACCATGCCGAATGACCACGGTATCGGGGCCCGGCCGCCCGGCACAGAGTGTCGGACAGTACTGGTCAGATAAACATCGCGTACTCGTCCAGTACGCGAAGCACCTCCGCCTCCCCCGCCGGCGGCAGTTGCAGCACCAGCTCCTTGATTCCCAGCTCCGCGTAGTGCGCCACCTTCCCCGCGCTCGGCCTCACCGCGTACGGAACCACCTGTAGCGCTTCCGGATCGCGGCCCGCCTCCTCCCAGGCCGTACGCAGCACCGGCACCGACTCCGTCAGACCTCGGCCGCCGATCGGCAGCCAACCGTCCGCGTACTCCGCGATGTGCGCGAACAGCTTCGGGCCTGCCGCCCCGCCCACCAGCGTGCGCGGCCCGCTCACCGGTCCGCGCGGTTTCTGTACGGGCTTCGGATGGGCGTACGACGCCCGCACCGCGCCGAACTCCCCCTCGTACGCCGTCGGTTCCTCCGCCCACAGCGCCCGCATCAGCGCCATGCGGTCCCGCGTACGCTCACGGCGCGTGGTCCACTCCACGCCGTGGTCGGCGGCCTCCTCCTTGTTCCAGCCGTAGCCCACTCCGAGCGTGAACCGGCCGCCGGACAGGTGGTCCAGTGTCGCGATCTGCTTCGCCAGATCGATCGGGTCGTGCTGGGCTACGAGCGTGATGCCCGTGCCGAGCCCCAGGCGTTCGGTGACCGCTGCGGCCTGGCCGAGGGCCACGAACGGGTCGAGCGTACGACCGTACTCTTGCGGGAGGTCACCGCCCGCCGGATACGGCGACTCGCGCGACACCGGGATGTGGGTGTGCTCCGGCAGATACAGACCGGCGAAGCCGCGCTGCTCCAGCTCCCGCGCGAGCCGCACCGGCGTGATCGTCTCGTCGGTGAGAAAGATGGTGGTGGCGATCCGCATGTACAGGACTCCTGACTCTTCATCATCGTCGTGCACTGTGTCGTGCCGTGCCGTGTCGTGTTGCGTCATGCCGTGTTACGTCGTGTCGTGCTGCGTCATGCCGTGCTGTCTGCGTCGTGCCGTGCCGTAGAAGTCGGCTGTCGAACCGCTGGCCCTTCCCTTCCGTTACTCAGGAGTTCACGGCTCAATAACAGGGTCTCAGTACAGGTCCCCGCACACCCCAGTACGCCCCAACCGACGGGGGGATGCCTACATGACCGGACCAGCCAACAGACCAGCCAACAGACCGACCGCCGACCCGCCCAACACCCCCCGCAGCCCGGCCATCGGCCGGCGTGGGGTGGTCGTGGGGGGTGGGGTCGCCGCTGCCCTGGGGCTGGGTGGCGTGAGCTTCGCACGTGCCGCGTCGTCGCCTCCCGGCGAGGGGGAGAGCAGGACGGTACGGGGGGTCCTTCCTCCCGGGGCGCCCGACTACGTCTACCTGCCGATCGAAGTGCCTCGTGGCGTGCGCGAGTTGGCCGTGTCGTACGCGTACGAGAAGACGCCCGTGCCGCCCGGCACCCAGGGCAACGCCCTCGACATCGGCATCTTCGACGAGCGCGGCACCGCTCTCGGCGGGCGCGGGTTCCGGGGGTGGTCGGGCGGGGCGCGGTCGGAGTTCTTCGTCCGTGCCGACACGGCGACGCCCGGGTACATCCCGGGTCCCGTCCGGGCCGGTACGTGGCACATCGCGCTCGGTCCGTACACCACCGCCCCCGGAGGGCTGCCGTACTCCGTGACCGTCACGCTCCGGTACGGCGCTCCCGGCGCCGCGCCCGTCCCGGTCTACCCGCCCGAGCGCGCGAAGGGGCGGGGCCGGGCCTGGTACCGGGGTGACTGCCACCTCCATTCCGTGTACTCCGACGGAAGGCGCACCCCGGCCGAGATCGCGGCTGCCGCACGTGCCGCGGGGCTGGACTTCATCAACACCAGCGAGCACAACACGCACGCCGCGCACAGCGCCTGGGAAGGGCTGTGGGGTCCTCATCCCGACGGCGAGCTGCTGATCCTGACCGGTGAGGAGGTCACCACGCGCAACGGTCATGTCCTCGCCGTGGGCACCGAGCCCGGCACGTTCGTCGACTGGCGCTACCGCGCCCGCGACAACCGTTTCGGGCACTTCGCCCGCGTGATCCGCCGTGCGGGCGGGCTCGTCGTCCCCGCGCATCCGCACGCCACCTGCGTCGGGTGCGGCTGGAAGTCAGGGTTCGGGGACGCCGACGCGGTGGAGGTCTGGAACGGGCCGTACACCCCCGACGACGAGATCGCGCTCGCCTCCTGGGACAGCGGCCTCGCCTCCGGTGCGACACGCGGCTGGGTCCCGGCCGTCGGGAGCAGCGACGCCCACCGGGAGCCGCAGGTCGTCGGCATGCCGCAGACGGTGGTGCTGGCCGACGACCTGAGCCGTGAGGCGATCCTGGACGGCATCCGCGCGGGCCGTGCGTACGTCGCCGAGTCCTCCGCCGTGTCGCTGTCGTTCGGCGCCTCGGGCGGGCGTGCCCGCCACGCGGGCATCGGCGGCCGGCTGGACGTCGGGGCCGACACGCCCGTGACGGTGCGCCTGGAGGTCTCGGGCGCGCCGGGCTGCACCGCGCACTTCGTCACTGACCAGGGGACGCTGCACACTGCGCCGCTGCCGTCGCCGGGGGCGGGCGTGGTGGAGTGGCGTACGACGCCTGCGTACGCCACGTACGTACGCGCGGAAGTCCGCCACGCGCCCGCGGTGCCCGGCCTGCCGGGAGCCTTCGCGGCGCTCACCAACCCCGTCTTCCTGGGAGGAACGGCCGAGAGGCCGTGACGCCGGGGACGGCATGACGAGAGAGCCGGGAGGCCGTGACACCCGGGGGACGGCATGACGAGAGGGCCGGGAAGCCGTGTCGTGGCTTCCCGGCCCTCCTGAGACTCAGATGGAACCGGTGGTCCGTCCTGCGGACCGGCGGTCAGTCCTCGACGACCAGCGCCGGGGTCTCCTTCGTCAGCACCTCGCCGCGGAAGAACGCCGGGCTGACGCGCTGCATGACGAACATGAGCACCGCGCCGAGGAGCAGCAGGCCGACACCGATCACGAAGACCGAACCGACACCGAAGAGGGAGCTTCCGCTGCCGTACGCCGGGTCCCACATGTCGTACAGGGTCTGGCCGAAGACGGCGGTGAGCATGAGGGCGCCGACGCCCGGGAAGATGCCCTTGACCAGCAGGTTGCGCGCCGAGTCGCGCAGTTCGCCGCGGAAGTACCAGACGCAGGCGAAGGCGGTGATCGCGTAGTAGAAGCAGATCATCAGGCCCAGGGCGTAGATCGTGTCGATGAGGACGTTCTCACTGACCAGGGTCATCACCGAGTAGAAGACGCCGGTGGCGATGCCCGCCACGACGGTCGCGCGGCCAGGGGTCTTGAAGCGCGGGTGCACCTTCGCGAAGGAGGCCGGCATGGCCTGGTAGGTGCTCATCGCCAGGGCGGTGCGGGCGACCGGGATGAAGGTGGTCTGGAGGCTCGCGGCGGCGGAGGCGACGACGGCGACGAAGAGCAGGATGCCCAGGCCGGAGCCCATGATCGGTTCGGCGAGGACCGCGAAGACGTTGTCGGCGGTGTCCGGGTTGCCGAGGCCGGTGCCCTTCTCGCCCACGCCGGCGTACATCTGCGCGGCGATGGCGACCATCAGGTACGAGACGACGATCACGACCATGGCGAGCATCGCGGCGCGGCCGGGCGTCTTGGCGCTGCCGACGCTCTCCTCGTTGACCGACAGGCAGGCGTCCCAGCCCCAGTAGATGAAGATCGAGAGGGACAGGCCGGCGGTGAAGGCGGCGAAGGACTCGACCGCGAAGGGGTTCATCCAGGACCAGGAGAAGTCGATGGAGTTGGCGACTTCGTCGGACTTGGTGAGCGCCATGAAGACGAACATGGCGAGTACCGCGAGCTGGAGGCCGACCAGGGCGTACTGGACCCACTTGGTGGCGGTGATGCCCCGGTAGCTGATCGCGGTCGCGACGGCGATGAACGCGAGTGTGGTGAGGATGTGGACGAACTTGTTGTCGTCCAGCGCGGCGAGGCCCGCGCCGCCCGGCAGCTCACCGAGGAGCAGGTAGAAGAAGGAGGTCGCGACGCCGGCGAGGTTCGAGAGCACGACGATGGTGGCGACCAGCAGGCCCCAGCCGCACATCCAGCCGATACGGGGGCCGAACGCCTTCACCGACCAGGTGAAGGAGGTGCCGCAGTCGGGTATGGCCTTGTTCAGCTCGCGGTAGGCGAAGGCCACGAGCAGCATGGGCAGGAAGCCCGCGAGGAAGACGGCGGGCATCTGGAGCCCGACCTCGCCGACCGTGGGGCCCAGTGTGGCCGTGAGGCAGTAGACAGGCGCAACGGTGGAGATGCCGATGACGGCGTTGCCCATCAGCCCGACGGAGTTCCCGCCCAGCCCCTTCTCGCGTACGCCGCCCTCCACCGAGGGGGCGCCGCTTACCGTGTCTCCGGCCTGGGGCCGTGTTTCCACATGAGTCATAAGCGGGACGTTAACCGCTGCGTTTTCCACATCCGGAGTACGTCACTCCACTCCGGAGATCCTGGTATTCACCGGCAGTCAACCGGTCTTTGGTTGAGGATTGAAGGTGACAGGCGGCGACGAGGCAGTCATTGCCAGGCGGTGGCGAAAACTTCCGTGCTGCGGAAACCGCAACACTGTCCATTTTGCCCTATTCAAAAGTTTCCCGTACGTCTTTCCGGAGGGCTCATCCGGTCCAGACGATCGCCTGCGTCTCGCTGTAGGCGTGCAGCGCGAACGAGCCGACGTCCCTGCCCACGCCGCTCTGCTTGAAGCCGCCGAAAGGCGCCTCCATGTTGCGTCCGACGGTGTTCACCCCCACCCCGCCCGCGCGCAGCCGCCGCGCGACGCGGAAGGCCCGGGAGACGTCCCCCGACCACACGTAGTCGATCAGCCCGTAGTCGCTGTCGTTGGCGAGCGCGATGCCCTCCTCCTCGTCGCCTTCGAAGGGGACGACGGCCACGACGGGGCCGAAGATCTCCTCGCGGACGGCGCGCATGTCGTTCGTGCAGTCGGCTAGGAGGGTCGGGGCCACGTAGAACCCCTTGTCGTACGGGGGCCTGTCGCCGCCCGCGACCAGGCGGGCGCCCTCCTTCCTGCCCAGCTCGACGTACGACTCGACACGGTCGCGGTGGGCGGCGGAGATCACCGGCCCGACCACCGTGCCGGGGGCGGTGGGGTCGCCCACCTTCAGGCACCCGGCGTAGGCCGCCAGCTTCTCGACGAGCCGGTCGTAGATGCCGCGCTGGGCGATCACGCGCGTCGGCGCCGTGCAGATCTGGCCGCTGTAGAAGGAGAACGTCGTTCCGATGCCCCGGACCGCCGAGTCCAGGTCGGCGTCGTCGAAGACGAGCGCCGCGCCCTTGCCGCCCAGCTCCATGAGCTGGCGTTTCATGCCGCGCCCGCAGACCTCGGCGATGCGCCGGCCCACGGCCGTGGAACCGGTGAAGCTGACCATGTCGACGTCCGGCGCGTCGACGGCGGCCTGACCGGCGGCCGGCGACGAGCCGGTCACGACGTTCACGACCCCGGGCGGCACTCCGGCCTCGGCCAGCGCCGCCGCCATGCGGTAGACGGACAGCGGGTCCTGCGGCGCGGGCTTCACCACGACGGTGTTGCCCATGGCGAGCGCGGGCGCGACCTTGCCCGCCGCGTTGGCCCACGGGTTGTTGTACGACGTGACGCAGGTGACGACGCCGACCGGCTGCCGCACCGCCAGCGCGCCGACGACGGCCGCCTTCCCCATCGGCCCCGCCGGGTTCACCTGCGGCGGCAGCCCGGTCTCCACGGGCTCCAGCGCCCCGCGCGCGTACCGCCGGAAGCGGGCGGCGGCGACGGCGACCTGCATGCCGAGCGCGGTCGCGGCCGTGGCGCCGGTCTCGGCGCGGGCGACGGCCGCGTGGGCGGCGGCGTCGCGCTGGATCAGGTCCGCGGCCCGGTCGAGGATCGCGGCGCGCTCCTCCGGTGCGGTGCGCGACCAGGCCGGGAAGGCGGCCCCGGCGGCGGAGGCGGCGGCGTACACCTGCGCGCGGCTCGCCTCGGGGGCGAGGCCGGTCACTTCCTCGGTGGCCGGGTCGACGACCTCGTAGTGGCCGTCGTCGGGCTCGGTCCACTCGCCGCCGATGAACAGCCGCCCCGTGGGCTCCCGGCGGCTCACTTGGTCGCCACCGTCCTCGTGTCCCGGCCCGAGCGCAGCACCGTGCCCGGCACCGCTCCGGTGACCTGGTCGTCCCGTATCGTCTCGACGCCGTTCACGCGCACGGACACGACGCCGATCGCCTTCGCGTCGAGGCGGGGGCTGTCCCCCGGCAGGTCGTGCACGAGCGTGGCCGGGCCCGCCGCGATCCGCTCGGGGTCGAAGAGGACCAGATCGGCGTGGAAGCCCTCCTCTATACGTCCGCGCTCCCGCAGCCCGAAGAGCTGGGCGGGGTCGTCGGTCAGCATCTTGACCGCCCGCTCCAGCGGCACCAGCCTGCGGCCGCGCAGGCAGTCGCCCAGGAAGCGCGTGGTGTAGGGCGCCCCGCACATCCGGTCCAGGTGGGCCCCGGCGTCGGAGCCGCCGAGCAGGACGTCCTCGTGCTCCCAGGTGCGCCGGCGCAGTTCCCAGCTCGCGGGGTCGTTGTCCGAGGGCATCGGCCACAGGACGGTGCGCAGGCCGTCGTTGGCGCAGATCTCGACGAGGCAGTGGAACGGGTCCTGGCCGCGCTCGGCGGCGATGTCGCGCACCACGCGCCCGCTGAGGCCCTCGTTGGCCGGGGAGTACGTGTCGCCGACGACGTACCGCTCGAAGTCGGCGAGGCGGCGGAAGACGCCGGCCTCCTTGCTGTCGGCGCGGGCCAGCATCCCGGCCCGTACGTCCGCGTCGCGCAGCCTCTCGATGCGCTCGGGGACGGGCAGGGCCAGGACGTCGCCCCAGCCCGGGATGAGGTTGAGGGCGCAGAACGTGCCCAGCGACATGTTCATGGGCGTCAGGATCGGCATGGTGAGCGCGACGATCCGGCCGCCGGCCCGGCGGGCGCGTTCGCTCGCCTCCAGCTGGCGCGGGACGCGCTCGGGCACGGCCGCGTCGATGGTGAGAACGTTCCAGTTCAGGGGGCGTCCGGCGGCGGTGGTCATCTCGACGAACAGGTCGATCTCCTCGTCCGTGAACCGGTCGAGGCAGCCGGCGACGATCGCCTCCAGCTGGGTGCCCTCGTGCTCGCCGACGGCACGGGAGAGGGCGACGAGCTCGGCGGGCGCGGCGTGGCGGGAGGCGACGGGCTGTCCGTCGCCGTCGCTGTGGGTGGACGACTGGGTGGTGGACAGCCCCCAGGCGCCGGCGTCCATCGCGTCGCGCAGGAGCCGGACCATGCGCGCCGTCTGCTCCTCGGTCGCCGGGCCGCCGACCGCGTCCGCGCCCATGACGTGGCGGCGCAGCGCGCAGTGGCCGACCATGAAGCCGGCGTTGACGGCGATGCGGCCTTCGAGGGCGTCGAGGTACTCGCCGAAGGTGTGCCAGGTCCAGGGGGCGCCCTCTTCGAGTGCGACGAGGGACATGCCCTCGACCCTGGCCATCATGCGGCGTGTGTAGTCGGCGTCCTCGGGGCGGTCGGGGTGCAGCGGCGCGAGGGTGAAGCCGCAGTTGCCGCCGGCCACGGTGGTGACGCCGTGGTTGAGGGACGGGGTGGCGTACGGGTCCCAGAAGAGCTGGGCGTCGTAGTGGGTGTGGGGGTCGACGAAGCCGGGGGCGAGCACGAACCCCTCGGCGTTCTCGGTCGTACGGGCGGGCTCGCCGACGGCGCCGGGCGGCGCGATCACGGCGATGCGCCCGTCCCGTATGCCGACGTCGGCGGCGTACGCGGGGGCCCCGGTGCCGTCCACGACGGTGGCTCCGCGGATCAGGTGGTCGAGCATGGCGGTCCCTTCGGCTGAGGAGAGGGGGGAGGAGGCCCCGCGCGGCCGGTGGTGCCTCAGTGCGCCTGCGCCCCCTGGCGGAAGCGGGTCGTCCGGTGCACCGGATCGGTGTCGATCTTCGGGATGACGTGCTCGCCGATGAGCTTGATCGTCGTCATCGTGTCCTCGGGCGACACCCCGATGGGCAGCCCGAACGAGAGCTGATCCGCCCCCGCCCGCTCCCACCGCTCGCACTGGCGCAGCACCTCGTCCGGGTCCCCGCAGATCATCAGCTCCTCCGCGATGAGCAGCTCGACGATCTCCGTCGTGTATTCGGGCAGCAGCTCCGGCCATTCGGGGACGCCCTCGGGCCGGGGGAAGGTGTCGTGGTAGCGGAAGAGCAGCGACTGGAGGTAGTTCAGCCCGCCGCCGACCGCGATCTCGACCGCCTTGTCGTGCGTCTCGGCGCAGATCGCCGTCGAGGTGACCATGACGTTGTCGTTGACGAAGCCCCCGATCGGCTCCGCCTCCTTCACCGCGTTCTTGTACGACTCGACGACCCACTCCATGTCGGAGACCTTCTGGACGCTGAAGCCCAGCACTCCGAGCCCCTTCTTCCCGGCCATGGCGTAGGACGAGGGCGACCCGGCGGCGTACCACATCGCCGGGTGCGACGCCCCGTACGGCTTGGGGAGGATCTTGCGCGGGGGCAGCGACCAGTGCTTGCCCCGGAAGCCCGGGTACTCGTCCTGGAGCCACATCTTGGGGAACTCGGAGATCGTCTCCTCCCAGATCTCCTTGGTGTGGTTCATGTCGGTGATGCCCGGCATGAAGCCGAGGATCTCGTGGCTGCCGGCCCCGCGCCCGGAGCCGAACTCGAAGCGCCCCTCCGAGAGGTGGTCGAGCATGGCGACCTTCTCCGCGACCTTGACCGGGTGGTTCACCGGCGCCAGCGGGTTGAAGATGCCCGAGCCGAGGTGGATACGGTCCGTCGCGTGCGCGAGGTATCCGAGGAAGACGTCGTTGGCCGACAGGTGCGAGTACTCCTCCAGGAAGTGGTGCTCGGAGGCCCAGGCGTACTTGAAGCCGGACTTGTCCGCCTGGATGACGTACTCGGTCTCCTCGATCAGCGCCTTGTGCTCCGCGTCGGGGTCGGTCCTGGCGCGCGCGGCCGGCACGTACCCCTGTACAAACAGCCCGAATTCCAAGGTACTTCTCCTTAGCAGAACTGACGCACCGTCAGATGGAGGTGCCCACGACTGTTCCACCGGCCCCGGGGGCCGTCAATAGCTGACGCGTCGTCAGAGAACGCTGACGCCCGCGAGCCACCCGCCGTCGACGACGAACGGCTGCCCGGTGATGTACGACGAGTCGTCGCTCGTCAGGAACAGCGCCAGCGCCGCCACCTCCTGCGGCTGCCCGATGCGTCCCATCGGCACGAGCTTCTTGTACAGCTCGTCGACGGCGGCCCCGGACGCCACCGGATCGGCCCCCGGATCGAGCGCCGCCGGGTTCGTCATCGGCGTGTCCACCGCCCCCGGGCACACGGCGTTGACCCGGATCCTCTTCGCCGCCAGCTCCACCGCAGCCACGCGGGTCAGCCCGAGGACGGCGTGCTTGGTCGCGGCGTACGCGCCGACGAAGGCCATCCCCGTCAGGGCCGTGTACGACGCCGTGTTGACGATGGTCCCGCCGCCCGCCGCCTCGATCTCCGGCGCCACGGTCTTGATCCCCAGGAACGCGCCGACCTGGTTGACCTGCACGACCTGCTGGAACTCCTCCAGCGGCGTGTTCACCAGCTCGTTGAAGCGCAGGATCCCCGCGTTGTTGACCAGCCCGTCGATCTTCCCGAACGTCTCCTTCGCGACGGCGACCGCCGCGATCCAGTCGGCCTCCCGGCCCACGTCGAGGTGGACGTACGCCGCGACGCCCTCCCCCAGGTCCTTCGCGAGCGCCTCGCCCCGGTCGTCCAGCACATCGGTGAGCACCACCTTCGCGCCTTCCGCCACGAACAGCCGCGCCTCCTGCTCGCCCTGCCCGCGTGCCGCGCCGGTGATGACGACGACCCGTCCGTCCAGTTTTCCCATGGGTTGCCACTCCTTCAGTCGTCGAGGTGCGGGGCGACCTCGCCGCCGAAGGCCGCCATCTGGTCGGTCAGTTCGCCCAGGCTCCTGCTGCGGAAGCGCACCTGGATCTGGTCGACGCCCATCGCCCGGTAGGCGCGCAGCGACTCCGCGAGGCGGGCCGGCTTCCCGGCCAGCGTGCGCCGCCCCACGTCCCACGACGGGTCGCCGACGTACAGCGGCTCGGTGATCGCGCCGATCTCGACGGGCTCGGTGATCCCCGCCTGCGCCCGGATCCGCCGGAGCTTCGCGATCTGCGCGGGGAGGCAGTCGCGCGGATCGCCCTGCGGCAGCCAGCCGTCCCCCCGCACCGCCGCCCGGCGCACGGCCGCCGGCGACGACCCGCCGACCCACACCGGCACCTGCCGCTGCACGGGCCGGGGCCGCTGCCCGAGCCCCCGGAACGAGAAGCGCTCGCCGGCGAACTCGGGGTACTCCTCCTCCCCCAGCGCCGCCCGCAGCGCGTCGATCGTCTCGTCCAGTACGCCGCCCCGCTGCGCGAAGTCCGCCCCGACGGCGTCGAACTCCTCCCGCACGTGCCCGGCCCCCACCCCCAGCACCAGCCGGCCGCCGCTCAGGTGGTCGAGCGTCGCGTACTGCTTGGCCGTGACCAGCGGATGCCGGAGCCCGACGACGGCCACGTGGCTCAGCAGCCGTACGCGCTCGGTGACGGCGGCGAGGAAGGCGAGCGTGGCGACCGGGTCGTACCAGACGGTGCTCATGGCCCCCGCCAGCCGCTGCGGGATCGCCACGTGGTCGCAGCCCGCGATGTAGGCGAAACCCGACCGGTCCGCGACCCGGGCCACCTCGGCGAGCTCCTGCGGACCGGCCTCCGACTCCCACGTCTCCGCGTACATGGTGCTCTGCGACTGGACCGGGAGCTGCATCCCGTACGACAGCCGCCCTTCGGGAAGAACCCGCGCCATGAGGACCCCTTCGGAGCTGACGATCCGTCACCCACGGACGGCCACGCCATCGTCGTACCTGACGCTCCATCAGACAAGAGGCCGGGGCGCCGCCCCGTCCCCCGCCGGCGGCCCCGGCCGGCCGGCCGGCAGCCGCACCCGGACCGTCTTTCCGCAGTGCGGACGCAGGAACCAGCCGATCTCCCCACCGAGGTCCCGCACCACCCGAAGGCCCCGCCCGCGCTCCTCGCCGTCCCCCGGCTCCCCGGACGCCCCGAACCCGGGGAACGCGGCGACGGGGTCGGACACGTCGACCAGCAGGGCCCCGTCCGCCAGCACCGCGAGCCGCAACCACAGCTCGTGGCCGGCCCTGTGGCCGTGGTGGACCGCGTTGGTGACCAGCTCGGACACGACCAGCACGGCGTCCTCCACATCGCCCGGCCACCCCCACACCGTGAGCCGGCGGCGGACGTGCAGGCGGGCGAGGCGCACGGTGCCGGCCGCCATGGGCCAGCCGGCAGACCACTCCCGCACGAAGGGCCCGTACAGGCCCTGCCCCGGATCCGTCATCACGGCCTCACTCGGTCGTTCCACTGTTCAACCCCGATACGACTCATACGCACGCCGGGCCCTGTCCGTCTCAGCGGGCGGGAGGGCGGGTGCGGTGGTGGGTGCACGCGGGTGCACTGGGCGAGAGGGGACGTTACGGACAACCACTCGCCTGCGGCGCGAAAGTTTCTCGATGTTTCTCGAAAGGTGCGCAGGCTTTCTCGATCTTTCCCGCAAGGTCGGCGACAAGCTGTACCGCGACGCCCAGAAGCCCGTGAAGCTGAGCGATGGGCCGACTCCCGAGCGAAAGGACACCCCTATGAGGCGGTTGCGCTTCAACGGAACGGGCAGCGGCGTGAACGGATGTCCGTCGGTCCACGAGGACCTCGACACCGGCGACATCATCGTCCACGGCCCACCGCTCACGGACCCCGACGACACCGCCCAGTTGCGGCATTTATCCGAAGGCGAGACCGCGATCGTCGTGCCGCGAGAGCTTCTGATCGATTTCGGCCCCAAGGAGGCGGACCGAGTGCCCGACATCATCGGCCTTGACGAGTTCGACCAGCTCTTCACCGCGTTCAAGCACACCGCCTGGCGGCTGGAGACACGGCGCAGGTACGCATCGGACGAGGTCTCGGACACCTACGCACAGTTCCTGCGGGGCGAGCCCGTGGTGTGGGACGGCGCCAATGCCGAATGGTGCGCCGAGCGCCGGGAGCAGACGGCTCTGGGGAAGCGGTTCGAGCGGGTGCGCGTGGTCGACGACCCGCCGACGCCCGGACAGCTGTACCTGCTCGACAACGCGAAGCGGAACTCCTCCGTGGGGGAGGACATCCGCAACCTGCGGCGCGCCGACGCGGAGCGGCTGAACCTGCCCGACGAGGACTTCTGGCTCATCGACTCACGGCTCGTCGCCCTGCTGCGCTTCGACGACGCCGACAACCTGCTCGACGTCGAACTGATCACTGAACCGGCGGTGGTCAATCGATACGCTCAAGTTCGCGATGCGGCCTGGCACTACGCCGTACCGTACGAAAGGTTCGCGGCCGGAGTGACCGCCGCAGAGTAGCGAGAGAGACCTGGTGAGCACCGACTTCCAACAAGCTCGCGCCGCGCTCGGGGTACGTCTCCGCGCACTGCGCGAATCTTCCCCTGGAGGTCGGCTCACCGGCGCTCGGCTCGCGCAGGTCCTCGGGTGGCCGCATTCGAAGGTCAGCAAGCTGGAGAACGGACGGCAGACCGCCACCGTCCAGGACCTGCGTGCGTGGGCCGAGGGCACGGGCCACCCGGAGGCGGCCGAGGAGCTGCTTGCGCGGCTGGCCGGCCTCGAATCCCACATCCGGTCGTGGCGGCGGCAACTGGCCTCCGGACACCGCGCTGTGCAGGACGCCATCAGCACCGAGTTCGCCCGGTCCACGACATTCCGCGCCTGGGAGAACTCGATGATCGTCGGCGCCCTCCAGACCGCCGACTACGCACGGAACATCTTCAGCCGGTACTCCGATCTCCAGCAGTCGCCCCGCGACACCGAGGACGCCGTACGAGCACGCCTGCGGTGGCAGGAGAGCCTGTACCGCCCCGGCACGAAGTACCACATCGTCATGTGGGAGGCGGCGTTGCACGCGCAGGTCTGCCCGCCCTCCGTACTGGCCGCGCAGCTCGACAGGCTGGCAGGGGTCATCGGCCTGGACACCGTCGAACTGGGCATCGTCCCCTTCACCGCGGCATTGCGCATTCCGCCCGCCAACGGCTTCTGGATCTTCGACGATCGCCTGGCCATCGTCGAGGACTGGCACGCCGAGCTCTGGATCGACGACGCCGCGAGCATCGCCGTCTACTCCAAGGTGTGGTCCACGCTGAGCGCATCGGCCGTGTACGGCGCCGACGCGCACGCGGTGATCAGCCGTGCTCGGCGGGCCCTGGACCCCCACTGACGGCGGGCCCGGGGACGCGGTCAGCCCAGCAGCGCGTACACCGCCGAGGCGCGGGCGGCCGGGTCCTGCGACCCGGTGGCGGTCATGGTGATGTCGGCGAACGCCATGCGCCTGCCCAGCTTGGTGACGCGCGCGTCCAGCAGTACGTCCGCGCCGACGACCCCGCGCTGGAAGGACGTCGACTGCTGGACGGTGGTCATCGGGACGAACGCGCCCCGCGCCGAGGACACCGCGATGACGGTCGCGGTGTCCGCCGCCGCCATCAGCGCCTGCCCGGACAGCCCCCCGCCCTCCCGGGCCAGCCGGTCCGACCAGGGCAGCCGCAGTACGGCATGGTGCTCGCCGGTCTCCACGACGGCGAGCCCGAGGTCGAGCACCCAGGGGGCGAAGTTGTCGGCAAGGATCTTCTCGGCTTCGGCGAGGCTCAGCGTCATACGCAGATGATCCCGCTCGGCCACGCCCGCCGCCAGAGGCCGCCCGGGGGCGGCGGGAAACGCTTCACCCGCACGGCGACCGCCACCACCGCTCCACCGCCGTCACGGCCCGGGCCACAGCCCCTCGCCGGTGAGGCCGAGCAGTTCGATCGCGTTCCCGCGCACGATCCGCTCGACCACGTCCGGGTCCAGGTGCCCCATCTGCTGCTCACCGACCTCGCGCGACTTGGGCCAGGTGGAGTCGGAGTGCGGGTAGTCGGTCTCGTACAGGACGTTGCCGACCCCGATCGCGTCGAGGTTCCTCAGGCCGAAGGCGTCGTCGAAGAAGCAGCCGTAGACGTGCTCGGCGAAGAGCTCGGACGGCCGGCGCAGCACCTTGTCCGCCACGCCTCCCCAGCCCCGGTTCTCCTCCCACACCACGTCGGCGCGCTCCAAGATGTACGGGATCCAGCCGATCTGTCCTTCCGCGTACATGACCTTGAGGCCGGGGAAGCGCTCGAACTTGCCGCTCATCAGCCAGTCGACCATCGAGAAGCAGCAGTTCGCGAAGGTGATCGTCGAGCCGACCGCCGGCGGGGCGTCGGCGGAGGTGGACGGCATCCTGCTGGAGGAGCCGATGTGCATCGCGACGACCGTTCCGGTCTCGTCGCACGCGCGCAGGAAGGGGTCCCACGCGTCGGTGTGCACGGACGGCAGCCCGAGGTGCGGCGGTATCTCGGAGAACGCGACCGCGCGCACGCCGCGCGCCGCGTTCCTGCGCACCTCGGCGGCGGCGAGGTCGGCGTCCCACAGCGGGATGAGCGTCAGGGGGATCAGGCGGCCCCCGGCATCGGGTCCGCACCACTCCTCCACCATCCAGTCGTTGTACGCCCGGATGCCGAGCAGTCCCAGTTCGCGGTCCCCGGCCTCGGTGAACGTCTGGCCGCAGAAGCGCGGGAAGGTCGGGAAGCAGAGCGCCGACTGGACGTGGTTGACGTCCATGTCGGCGAGGCGGTCGGGGACGGAGTACGAACCCGGCCGCATCTGCTCGTACGTGATGACCTCCAGCCTGATCTCGTCCCTGTCGTACCCGACGGCGGTGTCGAGCCTGGTCAGGGGGCGGCGCAGGTCCTCGTACACCCACCAGTCACCGATCGGCCCTTCGTCGCCCTTGGCGCCCATCACCGGCGCGAACTTCCCGCCGAGGAAGGTCATTTCCTTCAGCGGGGCACGGACGACGCGGGGCCCGGAGTCCCGGTACTTGGACGGGAGCCGGTCCCGCCAGACGTGCGGGGGCTCCACCGTGTGGTCGTCCACCGAGATGATCTTCGGGAAGGTCTCCATGCGTTCCACGGTAGCGCTGATCTGACGATCCGTCAGCTAGTAGGCCGCGTGTGGGTAAGGGGCAGGCTCCTTCCGGTGCTGCCGCATTCGCCATGGACAAGGCAAACTGGCTGTTGCGACTGGGCGGTAGGGCGGTAGGGCAGACCGCAGGCGGCAGCAGAGGCAGTAGGGGGAGTGCGATGGACGGCGTACCTCGGGTACCGGAGCAGCGAACTCCGGCTTCCCGTCCGGGTCCGCGGCCCGACGGAGGCACCAGGCACGACGGAGGCACCCAACCCGACGGAGGCACCCGGCACAGCGGCATCGGGAACGACGCCGCAACCCGGCAGGACGGCGACACCCACCACGACGACCAGCGACGAGAACACTCCCCCGAGGCGGTGCGCTTCAGCGTCCTCGGCCCCGTCCGCGCCTGGCGCGGCGCCGACTCCGTCAACACCGGTTCACCGCAGCAGCGCGCCCTGCTCGCCGCGCTCCTGCTCCGTGACGGCCGCACCGCCACCGCCTCCGAGCTGATCGACGCCATCTGGGGCACGGAGCCGCCGTCCCAGGCCCTGGCGGCGGTACGGACGTACGCCTCCCGGCTGCGCAAGGCGCTGAACCCGGGAACGCTCGTCAGCGAATCCGGCGGGTACGCGATCCGGGCCGGCGCCGACACCCTCGACCTCGCGGTCGCGCAGGAACTGGCCGCCGACGCGGAGAAGTCCCGCGCGTCCGGCGACCGCTGCCAGGCCCGCTCGCTGATCAACAAGGCGCTCGGCCTGTGGGACGGCGAACCGCTGGCGTCGGTACCCGGCCCGTACGCCGAGAACCAGCGGGCCCGCCTGGAGGAATGGCGGCTCCAGCTCACCGAGACCCGCCTCGACCTGGACCTGGAGGTCGGCTGCCACGCCGAGGCGGTGTCGGAGCTCACCGCGCTCACCGCGGCGCACCCGCTGCGCGAGCGCCTGCGCGAACTGCTGATGCTCGCCCTCTACCGCAGCGGACGGCAGGCGGAGGCGCTCGCCGTGTACGCCGACACGCGCCGCCTCCTCGCCGACGAACTCGGGGTCGACCCGCGCCCCGAGCTCGCCCACCTCCAGCAGCGCATCCTGGAGGCCGACGCCGACCTGGCCCGCCCGGTGGAACCCGCGCCCTCGGCGGCCCCGGCGTTCGTACGGCCCGCACAGCTCCCGGCCACCGTGCCGGACTTCACCGGCCGGGCGTCGTTCGTATGGGACCTCGGGGACCGGCTGGCGACGGCCGAGTCCGGCGTCATGGCCGTGTCGGCCCTGGCCGGCATCGGTGGCGTCGGCAAGACGACGCTCGCGGTGCACGTGGCGCACGCGGCGCGCTCCCACTTCCCCGACGGCCAGCTGTACGTCGACCTCCAGGGCGCCGGCCAGCGCGCCGCCGAGCCGGAGACCGTACTGGGCTCGTTCCTGCGGGCCCTCGGCACCCCGGACGCCTCCATCCCCGACACCCTGGACGACCGCGCGGCCCTCTACCGCTCGACCCTCGACGGCCGCCGCGTCCTGGTCCTGCTCGACAACGCCCGCGACGCCTCCCAGATCCGCCCCCTGCTCCCCGGCACGACGGGCTGTGCGGCCCTCGTGACGAGCCGGGCGCGGATGCTGGGCCTGGCGGGGGCGCACCTCGTCGACCTCGACGTCATGTCCCCCGACGAGGCGCTGCGCCTCTTCACGAAGATCGTGGGCGCCGAGCGGGTCGCCTCGGAACGCGAGGCGGCGCTCGACGTCGTCGGCGCGTGCGGCTTCCTCCCCCTGGCCATCCGCATCGCCGCCTCGCGCCTCGCGTCCCGCCGCACCTGGACGGTCTCCGTCCTGGCGGCGAAGCTGGCGGACGAACGCCGCCGCCTCGACGAGCTCCAGGCCGGCGACCTGGCGGTGAAGGCCACGTTCGAACTCGGCTACGGCCAACTGGAGCCGCAGCAGGCCCGCGCCTTCCGCCTCCTGGGCCTGGCGGACGGCCCCGACATCTCCCTGGCGGCGGCAGCGGCCGTACTGGACCAGCCCCTCCACGAGGCCGAGGACCTGCTGGAGTCCCTGGTCGACACGTCCCTCCTGGAATCGGCCGCCCCCGGCCGCTACCGCTACCACGACCTGGTCCGCCTCTACGCGCGTGCGTGCGCGGAGCGCGACGAACAACCGCCGGCGGAACGCGAGCGCGCCCTGTCCCGGCTCCTCGACTTCTACCTGGCCACAGCGGCAGCGGTGTACGCCCTGGAACGCCCGGGCGACCGCCTGGTGGACCACCTGGAGCCGACCGGCCGGGCGGGCCTGCGGTTCGAGGAGCGCGGCAAGGCGCTCGACTGGCTCCACACCGAGGCCGAATGCATCCTGGCCTGCGCACAGCAGTCCACGGACGCCGCGTCCGTCCAGCGCGCCGTGGACCTCCTGCTCGCCGCCAAGGACCTCTCCGAATCCGGCGCCAACTTCCGGCGGTACGAGAACACGACGCACACGCTGCTCGACGCGGCCCGGCGCACGGGGAACCTCCGGGCCGAGGGCCGGGCCCGTACCGCGCTCACCCACGTGTTCCACATCGCGGGCCGCTTCGACCAGGCGGAGGCCGAGGCCGAGGCGGCGATGGCCCTGGCACAGGGAGACCCCATCCCGGGCGGCTACGCGCCCAACATCAGGGGCTTCATCGCCATCTACCAGAAGCGTTACAGCGAGGCGGAGAAGTACCTCGCGCTCGCCATAGACAACTTCCGCGCCGACGGGAACCGGCCGAGCGAGGCCAGCGCCCTGTGCAACCTGTCCCGCGCGCACCTGGCCATGGGCCGCACCGCCAGCGCGGTGGAACTGGCCAAGCAGGGCGTCGACATCTACGACCGGCAGGGCTTCACCCTGCGCCTGGCGAACGGCCGCTACGCCCTCGGGATGGCCCTCACCCAGGCCGGCCAGTTCGGCGAGGCGCTGGACCAACTGACGCACGCCCTCGGCATCTTCCACGAGAACCGCCAGCCCCTGTGGGAAGGGGTGACCCACTTCCGACTCGCCGAGGTGCACCTCGCCGCGCACCGCCCCACGCTGGCGGCGGCCCACGCCGAGCAGGCCATCGCCCTGCGCGGCATCGGCGGCGAATGGCGCCGCGGCACGGTCCTGACCGTACTCGGCAAGGCGCTCGACCACCTGGGCCAGGTCGACCGCAGCAGAGCCTGCTGGGGCGAGGCCCTCACCATCTTCGAAGACCTGGGCTCCCCGGAAGCCGCGGAGGTCCGCGACCTACTGGCTTCGGTCAGGGCGGCTTAGGGGGCGGGGGGCGGGAGGGCCGTCAACGCCCCCACCAAGGCGTTCATCGTTCGTTTATCCGTGTCCGTCACTGTCTTCCTATCGATCCGTCGCGTCGGGGGGCAGACGGATCGGCGCAGGACCGGCCAACTAAGTTGTACGGTCCCAGCCCGTCCGGCAACCCTCGGGGGAGTTGCCGGGCGGGCTTACGCGACCGTTCTGGCCGAACAACGCCGACACACCTTGGAGCGACGATGAGCGACATCAAGCAGCCGACGGGCAGCCCCAAGCCGCTGGACGACCACATGTCCGGCGCGGAGGACGACACCGTGAAGCCGCTGAAGCCGCTGGACGACCACATGTCCGGCGCTGGTGACGACGTCCTGAAGCCGCTGGACGACCACATGTCGAGCGAGCCGGTGACCTGAGACCACATTCCACGGGGAACGAACGGCCGCGGTGGCCCGGAGGGGGAGCCACCGCGGCCGTCGCCGTGCGTGGGGGGCGGGGACGGTGGTGGGTGCATACGCATCGACCAGCCGCGACGACCCGTGGGCCGTTACGCACACATGGCGAGCCAGACCGATACGGATGTGACGACTGGGGCCGGTGAGGTGTTCCTGCCCACCAAGTGTTGAGTTCGTCCCATCCCGGGCCCCAAAGCCGCCTACTTGGCATGCCGCGCGGCCTACTTGTACGCGCGGACATGGGGAGACGGCTCCCCAACGGCCGATGGCCGATGGGTCGACGGCCGGGGCGCAACCGTGGGGGCCTCTATGGCCTGCATCGCATGGCATGGCATGGCATGGCATGCAGCATCACTTCACGGTCCGCCGACAGGCGACGCCTGTCGGCCGGCCCGCCGCTCGCCGCTCGCCGCTCATTGCGTACCGACTCCCCACGCCGACCGGCCGCCCCGGACACCGAGTCCCGCAGGTCGACCGGTCAGGTCGGCCACCACCGCCGTGGGACCTCGCCTCGGAACAGAGATGCGGTGTCGCACCAGCGGCCGTCGCCGCACCCGCCGAGACAGGGGCCGCACCACCCCAGAACCGACCGCGCACCCCACCACACACCCGCAAGCCACCAAACCCACACCCGCCCCCATCCCGCTCCCGTGCCGGGCGTTTTTCTTGGGCCGTCCCCTGTTGAGCGTCAGCGGTGGGCCGGGGTGGTGGGTCAAGGGTGGAGCGCAGCGAAATCGCC
>NZ_JBSGYQ010000029.1:0-4401 GCF_053610585.1 Streptomyces sp. NPDC054887
TCGGGGCCGCCCGGGTCCCGCCCCCCCCCCCTCACGGTTCCCGGGGGCGGGCGGGGGGGGCCCCCCCCGGGGGGGGGCGCGCGGGGGGGGGAACCGCCGCGGTCACCCGTGCCAGGACCGCCACAGGGCCGCGTAGGCGCCGTTCGCCGCCACCAGGTCGTCGTGGCTGCCGAGTTCGCTGATCCGTCCCTCCTCGACGACCGCGATCACGTCCGCGTCGTGCGCCGTGTGCAGCCGGTGGGCGATCGCCACGACCGTACGGCCGTCGAGGACCCGGGCCAGCGAGCGCTCCAGATGGCGCGCCGCGCGGGGGTCGAGCAGCGAGGTCGCCTCGTCCAGCACCAGCGTGTGCGGATCGGCGAGCACCAGGCGCGCCAGCGCGATCTGCTGCGCCTGCGCCGGGGTGAGCGTGTGGCCGCCCGAGCCGACCTCGGTGTCCAGCTCGCCGTCCAGCGCCCGCGCCCAGCCGTCCGCGTCGACCGCGCCGAGCGCCGCCCACAGCTCCGCGTCGTCCGCGCCCGTACGGGCCAGCAGCAGGTTGTCGCGCAGGGACCCCACGAACACGTGGTGCTCCTGGTTGACCAGCGCCACGTGCTCGCGCACCCGCTCGGCGGGCATCCGGGACAGCTCCGCGCCGCCCAGGGTCACTTCGCCCGCACGCGGAGCGTAGATCCCGGCCAGCAGCCGGCCGAGCGTGGACTTGCCGGCGCCCGAGGGGCCCACCAGCGCCATCCGCGTCCCCGGTGCCACGTCCAGCGTCACCCGGTGCAGTACGTCGACGCCCTCCCGGTACCCGAAGTGCACGGCGTCCGCCCGTACCGTCCGGCCCTCCGGCGCGAGCCGCCGGTCACCGGCGTCGGGCTCGATCTCCCGTACGCCCACCAGCCGCGCCAACGACACCTGGGCGACCTGGAGTTCGTCGTACCAGCGCAGGATGAGGTTGACCGGGTCGACCAGCATCTGCGCCAGCAGTGCGCCCGTCGTCAGCTGGCCCACGTCGATCCAGCCCTCCAGGACGAAGACGCCGCCGATCAGCACCACCGCGCACAGGATCGTGATGTGGGTGACGCTGATGACGGGGAAGAGCACCGACCGCAGCCACAGCGTGTACCGCTCCCACGCCGTCCACTCGCGCACCCGCTGCTCGGAGAGGGCCACCCGGCGGTCGCCGAGGCGGTGCGCCTCGATGGTCCGCCCTGCGTCCACCGTCTCCGCGAGCATCGCGGCGACCGCGGCGTAGCCCGCCGCCTCCGAGCGGTACGCCGACGGCGCCCGCCTGAAGTACCAGCGGCAGCCGGCGACCAGTACCGGGACGGCCACCAGGACGGCGAGCGCCAGCGGCGGGGCGGTGACGGTGAGGCCGCCGATGAGCAGCCCCGCCCACACCACGCCGATGGCGAGCTGCGGCACGGCCTCGCGCATCGCGTTCGCCAGCCGGTCGATGTCGGTGGTGATGCGCGACAGCAGGTCGCCGGTGCCCGCCCGCTCCAGCACGCCCGGCGGCAGACCGACGGACCGTACGAGGAAGTCCTCGCGCAGGTCGGCCAGCATCTCTTCGCCGAGCATCGCCGCCCGCAGCCGCATCCGGTTCGTGAAGAGCGTCTGGACGAGCAGGGCGACAGCGAAGACGGCCGCCGTGCGCTCCAGGTTAAGTTCGCGGGCCCCGCCCGCGAGGTCCTCGACGAGCGAGCCCAGGAGGTAGGGGCCCGCCATCGAGGCGATGACGGCGACCGCGTTGAACGACACGAGCACGGTGAACGCCCGGCGGTGCCGGCGCATCAGCTCGCGTACGTACGTCCGCACGGTGGAGGGACTGCCCACGGGCAGCGTCGTCGCGGTCTGCGGTGCGGCCGGGTCGTAGGCCGGTGGTGCCACGCCGATCATGCCGTTTCCTCGATTTCTTCCCGTACAGCGCGTTCCGCGGGTTGTGCGATCACGGCGTCGGCCGCCTCTTCGCCGACCGCCTTCTCGTCGGCCGTCTCGCGGGTGACGACCGCGCGGTACCGCGCGTCGGTGTGCAGCAGTTCCCGGTGCGTGCCGACCGCGGCGGCCCGGCCCGCGTGCACCAGCACCACCCGGTCGGCCCGGTCGAGCACCAGCGGCGACGAGGTGAGGACGACGGTCGTACGTCCCGCGCGCAGCCGCCGCACGCCCGCCGCGACCCGCGCCTCGGTGTGCGAGTCGACGGCCGAGGTCGGCTCGTCCAGGACGAGCACCTCGGGGTCGGTCACCAGCGACCGGGCCAGCGCCAGGCGCTGGCGCTGCCCGCCGGAGAGCGAACGCCCGCGTTCCGTGATCCGGGTGCGCATCGGGTCGTCCGTGCGGTCGGCCGCGGCCTGCGCGAGCGCCGCGAGGACGTCCGCGCACTGCGCCGCGTCCAGCGCGTCCGCCGCCGACACCTTCCCGGAGGCCGGTACGTCGAGCAGCTCGGCGAGCGTGCCCGACAGCAGCACCGGGTCCTTGTCCTGGACCAGTACGGCGCCCCGCGCGGCGATCAGCGGCAGGTCGTCGAGCGCCACCCCGCCGAGCAGCGCCGAGGGCGGCGCCCCGCCGCCGGAAGCGTCCGCTTCGGCGGCGGTGTCCGCGGTCGAGTGGCCGCCGAGGCGCTCCGCGAGCCGGCCCGCCAGATCGGGGTCGCCGCACACGACGGCGGTGAACCGCCCCGCGGGGGCGAGCAGTCCCGTCGCCGGGTCGTACAGGTCGCCGGACGGTGGTCCGTCGGACGCGGCGGGCGCCCCGGCCCCGGCGGCGCCGGTCCGCGCGACACGCTCCAGCGACAGCACCCTGGCGGCCCGTTTGGCCGAGGGACGCGAGAAGGAGTACGCCATGGCGATCTCCTCGAAGTGACGCAGGGGGTAGAGCAGGAGCGTCACCGCGCTGTAGACGGTGACCAGTTCACCGACCGCGACCCGTCCGTCGAGAGTGAGCCGCGCGCCGTACAGCACGACCGTGATCAGCAGCAGCCCCGGCAGCAGGACCTGGACCGCCGAGATGAGCGCCCACATGCGGGCGCTGCGAACGGCCGCCCTGCGCACCTTCTGCGACGCGTCGCGGTAGCGGCCGAGGAACAGCTCCTCGCCGCCGATGCCGCGCAGGACGCGCAGCCCCGCGACGGTGTCGGACGCCAGCTCGGTCGCCTTGCCCGCCAGCTCGCGCTGCGCGTCGGCGCGCCGCGTCGCCTTCGGGAGCAACGGCAGGACGGCCAGGGCCAGTACGGGCACCCCGACCGCCACGACGACGCCGAGGGCGGGCTGGTAGACCACGAGCCCCAGGCACACGACGACGAGTGTCAGGGCGGCGGCCGCGAAGCGCGAGAGCGCCTCGACGAACCATCCGATCTTCTCGACGTCGCCGGTGGAGACGGCGACGACCTCGCCGGCCGCGACCCTGCGGGTGAGCGCCGAGCCGAGTTCCGCCGTCTTGCGGGCGAGCAACTGCTGCACGCGCGCGGCGGCGGTGATCCAGTTGGTGACGGCGGTCCGGTGCAGCATGGTGTCCCCGACGGCCACCGCCGTGCCCAGCAGCGCGATCAGACCGGCGGCGAGCGCCAGGGACCTGCCGGATCCGTCGACCACGGCCTGCACGGCGAGGCCCACGCCCAGCGGCAGCCCGGCGACGCCGCACTGGTGGAGCAGCCCCCAGGAGAGGGACTTCAGCTGTCCGCCCAGCTGGTTCCGCCCGAGCCAGTAGAGGAATCGGGGTCCTGACCGGACGTCGGGGACGCCCGGATCGGGATACGGAAGATCGCGAATCTGCATGTCGTCCCACGGCTCGGTGTACTGGCTGAAACCGTGCAAGGTTCGCTTTCTTCCACCCGCGATGGCAATCGATTTACGGGCGCGAGGACACAGAACGCGCCAAGATCCCACATCCCGGTGGCGCCTGTGGCGGCCCCGGGCTTCACTCCTGACCCATGAGACGACCACACGTCATGGGCATGCTCCTCGGCCTGGTCCTGGCCGCCGGACCGGTGACCGGGGCGGGTCCGGCCGGCGCGGCGGCCCCGGAGCCCGGGCGCGCCGGGGCGTCCGCCGCCGCGGAGCCGCCCGCGGAGTTCGGCAGCGACTGGCACGATCCCGTCACCGCGGCGCCACCCGTCACGGTCCCCGGCACCCGCTCCTGCCAAGTGAGGGTCGCACGGGCCCAGTTCCGTGACTTCACCCCGTACAAGGGCCGGTACGCGCCCCCGGACGGCTGCGGCGACCGCTGGAGCAAGGTGGTCCTGCGCCTCGACGGGAAGGTCGCCGGACGGCAGTACGACCGGCTCGGCCACCTCAGCATCGGCGGGGGGGGGGGGGGGGGGGCCCCCCCCCCCCCCCCCCCCCCCCCCCCCCCGCCCCCCCCCCCCCGGGGGGGGGGGCGAGCCCCGACCCCACCCACCCCCCCCGCGCGGCGCCGCGG
>NZ_JBSGYQ010000029.1:4411-90429 GCF_053610585.1 Streptomyces sp. NPDC054887
CCCCTGCCCCGCGAGGGTTTGGTCGCGGTAGGCATTACCGCCGGGCGCGCCCACCACACCTCCGGGGGGGTGTTGGGGCGGCGCACCTCCACCCCGCAGCCCTCGCCCGACGGCATCACCTGGTCCGTGGAGAAGGACGTCACGCGCTACAGCGACACCCTGCGCCGGGAGCAGCCGGTCGAGATGCTCATCGGCAACGTGGTCGACGCGACGTACACCGGCGTCATCGACGTCGAGGCGACGCTGACCTTCTACGCCGCTCAGGGCCGTACCCGGCCGGCCGACACCCCCGACCGCGTGCTCACCCTCGACGGCGAGTCCCTCACCACCCCCCGCAACTCCGAACGCGTCCTCGCCGAGGTGTACGCCACGGGCTCGGGCGGCGGCTGCGAGGAGTACTGGTACCTCTCCGCCCCCAAGGAGGCGCCGTACTCCTGCACGACGCCGGACGGCCCCTACCGGGAGGTGCGGATCAAGGTCGACGGGCAGCTCGCGGGCATCGCCGCGCCGTTCCCCACGGTCTGGACCGGCGGCTGGTCCAACCCCTTCCTCTGGTACGTCGTCCCCGGGCCCCGCGCCTTCGACGTCAAGCCGATCCGGTTCGACCTGACTCCCTTCGCCGGGCGGCTCAACGACGGCCGCCCGCACCGCGTGGAGGTCTCCGTCGTCGGCGTCCCCGAGGGGCAGACCGGCTGGAGCACCCCCGTCAACGTGCTGGTGTGGCAGGACAGGGGCAGCGAGGTCGTCACGGGCGGGCTGCTCCGCCACGACGACGGCGCACCGGTCAACTCCTCCGCGTACACCCCGGGTTCCGAGCACCGTGTCGACACCCGGGGAGGTCACCGGCTCACCGTCTCCGGCCGGGTCGACACCTCGCACGGCCGCGTCGTCACGACCGTCGACCGGACCCTCGCCCACACGTCGGTCCACCGCTGGACCGACGGCGAGACGCTCGACGCGCTCAAGGGCACGTGGACGGACCGCGAGACCGTCACCACCGACGGCCGCGGCCCGGCCACCGCCGTGCGCGCCCACCGCACGTACACGATGGACGGCACCACCACGCTCGGGGCGGGTGACCGGCTGCGGACCGTGATGGCGCTCGGCGACCGCGCCGACACCGTCGAGGAGCGCGGCGGGAAACGGGTGTCCTGGTCGCGGCTGGACGACACGTACACGGGCGACGCGACGTACACGGCCGGGGTCCCGCGCGACCAGCGGCACGCGGTCGGCACGTCGAGCGAGCGCTACCGGCTGTACGGGACGGCGGGCTGCTACGACCGCGCCGTCGAGACGGCGCAGGGAACGGTGACGCGGGACCGGCTGCTCTGCGACCGGAGATTACCTGGAGGTATGTAGTGACTTCGCATGCCGACGGCAGTAGAACCTGTTTCCGTTCACCCCTGAGTGAGGAACGTCACATGAGTAACAACCCCCAGTCCGATGCCCGTTCCAAGGGGTTCTCGCGTCGCGGGTTCATCGCTGGAACCAGTTCTATTCTGGGCGCGGTGGCCCTCGGTGGCCGTGCCGCCGCCGCCGAGCCGGGCGCCGCCCCGGCGGCCGCCGCCATCGCCCCCGGGGCCCACGTCCCGGTGCTCGTGGTCGGCACCGGATACGGCGGCTCCGTCGCCGCTCTGCGACTCGCCCAGGCAGGCGTGGACGTGCACATGATCGAGATGGGCATGTCCTGGGACACGCCCGGCCCGGACGGCAAGATCTTCGCCAACACGACCAAGCCGGACTACCGCTCCTTCTGGCTCCGTACCAAGACGAAACAGCCGCTCAGCAACTTCCTCGGCTTCCCGCTGGACAAGGAGATCCCCCGCCACACCGGGATCCTCGACGCCGAGGACTTCAGCGGCATCACCGTCTACCAGGGCCGGGGCGTCGGCGGCGGCTCCCTGGTCAACGGCGGCATGGCGGTCACGCCCAGGCGCGAGAACTTCGGCGGCGTCCTGCCGTCGGTGAACGCCGCCGAGATGTACGACGTCTACTACCCGCGCGCCAACGCCGGGCTCGGCGTCAACCACGTCGACCCCGCCTGGTGGGAGAGCGCCGCCTGCTACCAGTACGCCAGGGTCGGCCGCAAGCACGCCCAGCGTTCCGGCTTCCCGTTCGTCTTCGTGCCCAACGTGTACGACTGGGACTACATGAAGCAGGAAGCCGCCGGAACCGTGCCGAAATCGGCGCTCGACGCCGAGGTCCTCTATGGCAACAACCACGGCAAGAAGACCCTCCAGCAGACATACCTCGGCCGCGCGCGGGCGACCGGCCGGGTCACCGTCTCGGCGCTGCACAAGGTCACCTCCGTCACCCCCGCGTCCGGCGGCGGCTACACGGTCGTCATCGACCAGATCAACACCACCGGCGACACCACCGCCACCAAGAGCGTGACGGCGGACCGGGTGTTCTTCGCGGCCGGCAGCGTCGGCACGAGCAAGCTGCTGACCAAGCTCAAGGCCACCGGCGCGCTGCCCCGGCTGAACGAGGAGATCGGCAAGGGGTGGGGCGACAACGGCAACGTCATGTGCGGCCGCGCCAACCACATGTGGGACGCGACCGGCAGGCTCCAGTCCTCGATGCCCACGGCCGGCATCGACAACTGGGACGCCGGCGGGGCGTTCGCCGAGGTGGCGCCGCTGCCGACGGGGATCGAGACGTACGCCTCGTTCTACCTGTCCATCACCAAGAACCCGCACCGCGCCGAGTTCACCTGGAACGCCGCCGCCGGGAGGGCCGACCTGAACTGGCAGACGGCCTGGAAGCAGCCGTCCATCGACGCCGCCAAGACGATCTTCGACAAGATCAACGCGAAGGAGGGGACGATCTACCGGACGGACCTCTTCGGCCTGTCGAAGATCTGGGGCGACCACCTGACGTACCACCCGCTCGGCGGAGTAGTGCTCGACAGGGCCACCGACAACTACGGCCGTCTGCACGGTCACCCCGGTCTGTACGTCATCGACGGCTCGCTGATCCCGGGCAACGCCAGTGTGAACCCGTTCGTCACCATCACCGCGCTGGCCGAACGCAACATCGAGAGGATCATCGCCGCGGATCTGCGGTGACGTCCCACCGGGGCCGGCCTGACGCACCGGCCGGCCCCGGGTCCCGTCCCGGTCGCGGCCGCGCGCACCCGGTGTCAGTGCCCGGGCAGCACGCACACCGTGTCGAGCCCCAGCACGCGGTTGAGCCGGCCGAACGCCAGCCACGACCCGACGCACATGGTCAGTTCCACGATCTGGGTCTGGTCGTAGTGCGCCGTCATCCGCGTCCAGAACGCGTCGTCGAGGCCGTGGTGGTCCAGGGCGTACCGCTCGGCGTACTCCGCCGCCAGGCGGGTGCGGTCGTCGAACGCGTCGGTCGTGGGCCAGCGCTCCACCGCCCCGGCGAACTCCTCCTCGACCTTCCGCCCGTCCCGTTCGGTCCGCCAGTCGAGGCAGAAGGCGCACCCGTTGATCTGCGCGATCCGCAGCCGCGCCGCCTCGAACTCGCGCAGACCCAGGGTCGTGTGGGCGTACACCGCCAGCGAGAGGTCCGCGGCGGCGGGCCCGATGCCGGGGACCATCTCGCCCCACACGTACGCGATGGCGTCCTTGCCCTCGGGAATGTCGATGTTCATCGCCCGCTCCTCGTGAGCTTGCCGACCGCCGGGCGCAGGGGCACGTCCAGCGCGTCGTAGAGTCCCGGCTCCGCCTGTGCGAGCCAGTCGATCGCGCCCACCAGGCGGCCCACGGCGGTGGCGTTCCCGCCCGCCGACCGGTTCTCGCCCTCGTCGGTGGCCTCCACCGTGACCTCGATGCGGGGGCGGCCCTCGATGACCACCCGATGGGCCCCGGCGCCGTCCGGCGGTGTCGGCCAGTCCGGGGCGCAGGACGGGTGGATGCGGGTGACGTGCTCGATGACGATGCGGGGTTCGCCCGCGACGACGCCCTGCACCTCGAAGCGCACGGCCCCCTGGGTGCCCGCCTCGAACTCGCCCATCGTCCGGGTGGTCACCGTGGTGTCGAGGGGGCGCCGGTCCAGGGTCTCGCGGATCTCGTCCAGTTCGACGCCCAGCGCCCGGGCCATGAGCCGTATCTGCCCGCCCCACACCATCGTCGGAACCGCCGGCGCGAGCATGAGCGGCTCGTAGTCCATCGGCTGCCCCATGCCGACCAGGTGACGGACCGCATCGGGCTGGTCGTAGGTGGAGTAGTCGAAGATCTCCTGGCAGCGGATCACGTCGACCGTGGTGGCGAGTCCGCTGATCAGCAGCGGCAGCACGTCGTTGCCCCAGCCGGGGTCGACTCCCGAGACGAAGAGCGAGCCGCCGCCCTCCGCGACGGCGGCCAGCACGGGCTCGCGCAGCTCCGGGGGTGCGTTGCGCTGGTCGTACAGTGCGTACAGCGAAGGGCTGACGACCACCGCTCCGGCCCGGATCGCCCGCACGATGTCGGCGAGGGCCTCGTCGGGGCGGACGTCGCCGGACGCCGCGTACACCACGGCGCGCGGACGGGTGGCCAGCACCGCGCCGACGTCGTCGGTCGCCACGATCCCCAGCGGGCGGTCGAGCCCGCCGAGTTCGCCCGCGTCGCGGCCGGCCTTGGCGGGATCGTGCACGAGAACGGCCGCGAGCCGCAGCGCCGGATGGGCGTCGACGGCGCGGACAGCGGCGCGGCCGACATTGCCGGTTCCCCAGACCACCGTGTCAATCATGCGGCGGAGGGTAACGCGGTGGCCTGTCACTTCCCAGAGAAGCGACCGCACCGATCGAGCCGAATCTGATGGATCGTCACTTGAGTGGTCGCGTGACCCGCTCCAGCTCCAGCAGCACCGACCGGTAGGCGCGTCCCGTGGCCCGTTCCATGCCCACCTCGCACATCCGGTTCGCGGACAGGTACACGTCGTACGCGCGGGTCCCGACCTCCGCTCCCTCGCGCGCCGTCGCCGAGTCCGTCAGCTCCTTGTGCAGCATCCCCCGGTCACCGGCGAACGCGCAGCACCGTACGTCGTCCGGCACGACGACCTCCTCCGCACACGCTTCCGCGACCCTGCTCAGCGCCGCCTCGTCGCCCAGGTGCCGCATGGAACACGTCGGATGCAGGACGGCGGAGCCGGCCCTGCGCAGCACCCGCAGGCGCGGGAGCAGGTGGTCGGCGGCCCACACCACCGAATCGAGGACGGTCAGCTCGGCGTGCAACTCCCGGTTGGCGTCGGTGAGGTACGGCACCACCTCGTGCGCCAGGCCGAGCGCGCACGACGACGCGTCGACGACCAGGGGCAGCAGGCCGCCCGCCGTCCAGCCCCAGGCGGCCTCGACCACGCGGTTCGCCATGACGGCGTTGCCCGCCTCGTACCCCTTCGAGTGCCAGATCGTCGCGCAGCAGGTCCCCGTGACGTCGCCGGGAATCCACACCGGCCTTCCGGCGCGCTCCGACACGGCGACGACCGCCTGGGGGAGCGTCGGTCCCCGGTGACCCCGCGGCCCACCGAAGACGCGGTTCACACAGGCCGGGAAGTAGACGGCGTGCGCACCCGTGCGAGGGGTGCGGGGGAGGGGCCGGGCGGCGGCGCCGGGAAGCTGCGGCAGCCACTCCGGCACCAGGTCGCGGCGTACGGCCCTGCGGGCGAGGCCCGTGACCGCCCGGGCCTGCCGGTCACCGGCCCGGTCCGCGGCTGCCACGGCGAGACGCGCCGACGCCTCGACCGCCCCGAAGTGCCCGGCGGCCAGCGCGGCGAGGCGCTCCTCGCGCGGCGAGTGCCGGCGGTGGCGGAACTCCCGCATCAGTGCCCCGGTGTCGATGCCGACGGGGCAGGCGAGCATGCAGGTCGAGTCCCCGGCGCAGGTGTCCACCGCGTCGTAGCCGTACGCGTCGAGCAGCCCGGCCAGGACCGGCGACCCCGCTTCCTGGCGCATCATCTCCCGGCGCAGCACGATGCGCTGGCGCGGCGTGGTCGTCAGGTCGGCGCTGGGACACGTCGGTTCGCAGAAGCCGCACTCGATGCACGGGTCGGCCACCGGCTCGATGGCGGGGATCGTCTTCAGGCCGCGCAGGTGCGCCCTCGGGTCGCGGTCGAGTACGACGCGCGGAGCCAGGACGCCGCCGGGGTCGACGACCCGCTTCGTACGCCACATCAGTTCCGTGGCCCTCGGACCCCACTCCAGTTCCAGGAAGGGCGCGATGTTGCGGCCGGTGGCGTGCTCGGCCTTGAGCGAACCGTCGAAGCGCTCGACCGTGAGCCTGCAGAACTCGTCCATGAACGACGCGTAGCGCTCCACGTCCGAGGAGTCGGCGGCGTCGAAGGCCAGCAGGAAGTGCAGATTGCCGTGCGCCGCGTGGCCGGCCACCGCGGCGTCGAACCCGTGCCGTTCCTGGAGCCGCAGCAGCGCCTCGCAGGCCGCGGCGAGCCGCGAAGGGGGCACGGCGAAGTCCTCCGTGATCAGGGTCGTACCGGCGGGGCGCGCTCCGCCGACCGCCGTGACGAACGCCTTGCGGGCCTTCCAGTACCCCGCGATCGTCCGCGCGTCCCGGGTGAACGCGTTGGTCACCGAAGCGACCGGAGCGACGAGTCGAAGCCCGGTCAGCGCCTCGGCCGCCGCCCGCTCGTACGCCCCCAGAGCCGCCGCGTCGGGCGCCCTGAACTCCACCAGCAGCGCCGCCGTCTCCCGGGGCAGCCGCGCCCAGTCGGACGGCACGCCGGCAACGCTCACCGAGGCGCGCAGTGTGTTGCCGTCCATGAGCTCGACCGCGACGGCCCCCGCGTCGCTGAAGCGGGGGACGGCGGCGGCAGCGGCGGACAGCGTCGGGAAGAAGAGCAGCGCCGCCGACGGCACGCGGTCCAGGGGCAGGGTGTCGAAGACGACTTCGGAGAGGAAGCCGAGCGTCCCCTCGGATCCGACCATCAGCCCCCGCAGGATCTGCACGGGCGTCGTGCCGTCGAGGAAGGCGTCGAGCCGGTAGCCGTTGGTGTTCTTGATGGCGTACTTGGCGCGGATACGGGCCGTGAGCTCCGCGTCCGCCTCGATCTCCGCCTTGATCGCCATGAGCCCCGCGCACATCTCCGGCTCCGCGCGGGCCAGTTCCTCGTCGGCCGCCGGGTCCGCCGTGTCGACGACCGTGCCGCTCGGCAGGACGAAGGTGAGGGACGCCACGGTGCGGTAGGAGTCGCGGGCGGTGCCCGCCGTCATGCCCGACGCGTTGTTGGCCACGACGCCGCCGATCGTGCACGCGACGGCGCTCGCCGGATCGGGGCCGAGGACGCGGCCGTGACGGGCCAGGGCCGCGTTGGCCCGCACGACCGTGGTGCCCGGCCGGATCCGGGCGCGCGCGCCGCCGCCCAGGACCTCGACACCCGCCCAGTGACGGCGTACGTCGACGAGGATGTCCTCGCCCTGGGCCTGGCCGTTGAGCGACGTGCCCGCCGCCCGGAAGACGATCTCGCGCCCGTTGTCGCGGGCGTACGCGAGGACCGCCGCGACGTCGTCGACGTCCTCGGCCACCACGACGACCCGCGGTACGAAGCGGTACGGGCTTGCGTCCGACGCGTACCGCACGAGGTCGGAGACCCTCCACAACACCTTGTCCGGCCCCAGGAGCGCGGTCAGCCCGCTCCGCAGCGGCTCGGGCGTGCCGCCGGCCAGCTCGTCCGGCACCCGGTCGGGCGCAGGGGCGGACGGGGCGGAGGGGCGCAGCGCCCCCGGCTCGGGCTCCAGCAGCGGCATCCGGTCCCCCTCGGTTCAGCAGCGGCGCTCCGGCATCCCGTCGACCAGAGCGGACAGCAGGCCGCCGAGCACCTCGCGCTGAGCGGCGTCCAGTGGAGCCAATATGTCCTCCGCCGCGTCGCGGCGCGCGCTGCGCAGCGCGCGGAGCGTCGCACGGCCGGTGTCGGTCAGCTCGATCCTGATGACGCGGCGGTTGGTCGGATCGGGCACGCGGCGCACCCGGCCGCTCGCCTCCAGGCCGTCGACCAGCGTCGTCACGGCCCGGGGGACCACCTCCAGGCGCTTGGCCAGGTCGGCCATACGGGGCGGCTCGTCGTGCAGGTCGTAGTGCGACACCGTGCGCAGCAGGCGCGACTGGGCAGGAGTGATCCCGATCGGCTCCATCTGCTGACGCTGGATCCGGTGAAGCCGGCGCGTCAGCCGGAGGAGCTGCTCGGCCAGCAGGCCGTCGGCGTCTGAGGTGGTCATACCGGGAACGATATCAGGACCACGCTCACTGTGAACAGGGTCATTGTGAGCAGAGGTAACAATGGGCTAGGCTTCCAGAATCCGCCGCCTCTCCGACCCCCTCGCCGCCCACCTGTCCTTCTCACTCCGTCACTCCCTCACACCTCTCACCCTCCCGAAGGAGCCCATGCATCCCGACCGGCCCACGTGGACACCGCCGGCCCGCGATCCCGCGCAGCCGGAGGAGCCCGCGCAGGTGCGCCGCATCCTCAGGCTGTTCAGGCCCTACCGGGGCCGGCTGGCCGTCGTCGGCCTGCTCGTCGCCGCGTCCTCGCTGGTCGCCGTCGCCTCGCCCTTCATGCTCAGGGAGATCCTCGACACCGCGATCCCGCAGGGCCGCACGGGGCTGCTGAGCCTGCTCGCCCTCGGCATGATCCTGACCGCCGTGGTGACGAGCGTCTTCGGCGTGCTCCAGACCCTGATCTCCACGACGGTCGGCCAGCGCGTCATGCACGACCTGCGCACCGCCGTCTACGCCCAGCTCCAGCGCATGCCGCTCGCCTTCTTCACCCGGACCCGCACCGGCGAGGTCCAGTCCCGCATCGCCAACGACATCGGCGGCATGCAGGCGACCGTCACCTCCACCGCCACCTCGCTGGTCTCGAACCTCACCTCCGTCGTGGCCACGGTCGTCGCCATGCTGGCGCTCGACTGGCGGCTGACGGTCGTCTCCCTGCTCCTGCTGCCGGTCTTCGTCTGGATCAGCCGCAGGGTCGGCCGCGAGCGCAAGAAGATCACCACGCAGCGCCAGAAGCAGATGGCCTCGATGGCCGCCACCGTCACGGAGTCGCTTTCGGTCAGCGGCATCCTGCTCGGCCGCACGATGGGCCGCGCGGACTCCCTCACGAAATCATTCGCCGACGAGTCGGAGCGCCTCGTCGACCTCGAAGTGCGCTCGAACATGGCCGGGCGCTGGCGGATGTCCACGATCGGCATCGTCATGGCCGCCATGCCCGCCGTCATCTACTGGGCCGCCGGGCTGACCATGCAGACCGGCGGGGCGGCCGTCTCCCTCGGAACGCTCGTCGCCTTCGTCTCGCTCCAGCAGGGTCTCTTCCGGCCCGCCGTGAGCCTCCTGTCGACCGGTGTGCAGATGCAGACGTCCCTCGCGCTCTTCCAGCGGATCTTCGAGTACCTCGACCTGCCGGTCGACATCACCGAGCCCGAGAAGCCGGTCCGGCTGGATACCATCCGCGGCGAAGTGCGGTTCGAGGACGTCCACTTCGCGTACGACGAGAAGAACGGGCCCACGCTCACCGGCATCGACGTCACCGTCCCGGCGGGCGGCAGCCTGGCGATCGTCGGCGCCACGGGCTCCGGCAAGAGCACGCTCAGCTACCTGGTGCCCCGGCTGTACGACGTGACGGACGGCAGCGTCACCCTCGACGGCGTCGACGTGCGCGACCTGGACTTCGACTCCCTGGCCCGCGCGGTCGGCGTGGTCTCGCAGGAGACGTACCTCTTCCACGCCTCCGTGGCCGACAACCTGCGCTTCGCCAAACCGGACGCGACCGACGAGGAACTGCGCGCGGCCGCGGAGGCCGCGCAGATCCACGACCACATCGCCTCCCTGCCCGACGGGTACGAGACCCTGGTCGGCGAGCGGGGATACCGCTTCTCCGGCGGGGAGAAGCAGCGCCTGGCCATCGCCCGCACCATCCTGCGCGACCCGCCCGTCCTCATCCTCGACGAGGCCACGAGCGCCCTCGACACGCGTACCGAGCACGCCGTGCAGCAGGCCATCGACGCGCTCTCGGCCGGACGTACGACCATCACCATCGCGCACCGGCTCTCCACGGTCAGGGACGCGGACCAGATCGTCGTTCTCGACGGCGGCAGGACCGTCGAGCGCGGTACGCATGAGGAACTGCTCGCCCGGGACGGGCGGTACGCGGCCCTCGTGCGGCGGGACGCCCGGCTCTCGCCCGCCGTGACGTAAGCCTCCCGTCGCCGCCGCCCTTCCCCTGCGCTGGATGGCCGAGCGCGCCCGACGGGCTCCGGGGAACGGCGGCCGGGGCGGGTTAGCGTGCCCGCATGGAGAACGAGCCCGCACCGAAGCGGCCCGCGCCCGGCACCCGTCTCACGCGCCGCGGCCGGCTGCTGCTGATCATCGGCACGGCCGCCGCAGTGGCGACCGCGGCGGTCCTGGTGCCCCTGCTGCTGCTCCGGGACGGGAAGCGCGAGCCGCGGAGCCTGCTCGTCCCGGAGGGCTGGCGGTCCTCCCAGGTGTACGCGGCCGTCGACAAGGCGCTCGGCGTCGCTCCGAAGACCACGGAGAAGGCGGCGGGCGCGGCGCGGCTGAAGCTGCCGCCCGCGGCCGGGGGCAATCCGGAGGGCTTCCTCTTCCCGGCCACGTATCCCGTCGACGAGAAGACGACGCCGGCCGGTCTGCTCGCCTACATGGTCGACACGGCGGGCAAGAACTTCGGTGTCACCCCGGCGGCCTACCGGAACGTCGTCATCGCCAGCATCGTGCAGGCCGAGGCCGACACGGCCGAGGACATGGGGAAGGTGGCACGCGTCATCGACAACCGGCTCGCGCTGGGCATGCCGCTCCAGATGGACTCGACGATCAATTACGCCCTCAAGCGCTCGACCCTCGACACCACCCACGCGGACACGAGGATCAACACCCCGTACAACACCTACGAGCGCGTCGGCCTGCCGCCGACGCCGATCGGCAACCCCGGTCGCGAGGCAATGAACGCGACGCTCAGCCCGCCGCCCGGGAAGTGGCTGTACTTCGTCACCGTCGCGCCCGGGGACACCCGCTTCACCGACAGCTACGCCGAACAGCGCAGGAACGTCGCGGAGTTCAACGCGCACCGCAGAAGCGTCGGCAAGAACGGCGGCTGACCGCTCGCCGTTCCGCCGGGAGGCCGCGCCCTGCGGCCGGGGAGCCCTCGCTGTCCCACCGGGGTCGTGTCACCTCTTCCGCCGGGGGGACGCCCTGCACTCTCGCGGGGGAACCCCTCACCGGCCGACGGCGACCGGCTCCCGCACGGCCGCGGCGGGGTCCGCCGCCGCTTCCCGCCGCACGGCGCCGGAGCCGGGGAGCACGACCCGAGCCACCGGCGCCCCGGGCACCCCCGGCTCCGGTGACGACAAAGCCCCGGCCGCCACCTGTACGCCGCCCTCCGGCGCCTCGGCGCTCCGCGCCGCCAGCCGCTCCAGCAGGCGCATGATCTCCCGTACGGCGGCCCGGCCCGCCCGGTTGGCTCCGATCGTGCTGGCCGACGGGCCGTACCCCACCAGGTGCACCCGCTCGTCGTGCGTGGCCCGCGTGCCCTCCACGCTGATGCCGCCGCCCCGCTCGCGCAGCCCGAGCGGCGCGAGGTGGCCGATCGCGGCGCGGAACCCGGTGGCCCACAGGATGACGTCGGCGTCCACCGTGCGCCCGTCGGCCCAGGCGACCCCGTCCGGCGTAATCCTGTCGAACATCGGCGACCGGTCCAGCACCCCCTGCACGCGGGCCCGGGCGACGGCCTCGGTGACGGGAAGCCCGGTCACCGACACGACGCTCTGCGGCGGCAGACCGCGCCGTACCCGCTCGTCGACGCGCGCGACCGCCGCCCGCCCCTCGTCCTCGCCGAAGGGGCCGTCCCGGAAGACCGGCGGGCGACGCGTCACCCACGTCGTGCCCGCCGCGACGGCGGCGATCTCCATCAGGTGCTGCACGCCGGAGGTTCCCCCGCCCACGACGACCACCCGCTGTCCCGCGAACGCCTGCGGCCCCGGGTAGTCCGCCGTGTGCAGCTGCCGGCCGCGGAAGGTCTCCTGCCCGGGGTAGCGGGGCCAGAACGGCCGGTCCCAGGTGCCCGTCGCGTTGATCAGGGCGCGCGTCGACCAGACGCCCGCCGTCGTCTCGACGCGCAGCCGCCCGCCGTCGCCCTCGCGCACCGCCCGCACGTCCTCGGGCCGCCGTACCCGCAGGCCGAAGGCCCGCTCGTACGCCGCGAAGTACTCCGCCACGACCTCCGACGAGGGGCGGCTCGCGTCCGCGCCGGTCAGCTCCATGCCCGGCAGGGCGTGCATGCCGTGCACCTTGCCGTACGTCAGCGTCGGCCACCGGAACTGCCACGCCCCGCCCGGCCGGGGCGAGTGGTCGAGGACGACGAAGTCGCGTCCGGGCTCCAGGCCCGCGCGCCGCAGGTGATAGGCGCTCGACAGCCCCGCCTGACCGGCGCCCGTGACGACGACGTCCACTTCCCGCACCCCAGATTCGTTCATGTTTCTACTAACGGCGAGGCAAGTGCGGATCTTCCCGCCCCACGTAATCCCCGGGGATGTGGGTACGGTGCCGGAATGACGCCCGTCGCATACGTGTACCGCGTGGACGCCCCAGCCGGAAGCGCCGGATGGCGCCCCCTCGGCGCCCGCTACCGAGGCACCATCACCACGGCCACCCAACCCGAGGACGCCGAGTTCGTGGCAGCGGTGGTGGTGCGTGACCTTGCGACGGAGTGGGATCACGAGGGTTCCGGCGTTCATCACGTGCGCATCTGCGTGTGGCGCGACGCGGAGGGCGTGGGCCCCGAGGACGCCGAATGCACGGTGGAGGTCCAGCCGGACCTGGACACCCTGCCCGGCGCGTAGGCCCGACACTCCCCGCGTACGGCCCGTACGAGTACCCCCGCCCCGCCGCCGCCCGTACGGCGTACCGCCTCCTCCGTACGGCCCACCGCCCGCCGCCGGAACCGCAACCCGTGCCGTCCCGCCGTCCGGGGCGGCCGGTGGGTCATGATGGACGCATGTCCGACGTGTTCACCACCCGCATCCTGAACGTCACCACGGGCTCCGGCGAGACCGTGGCCGATCTGACGCCGCAGTGCGAGGAGTTCCTGCGACAGGCGGCGCGCGGCCGGGACGGCCTGCTCAACGTCTTCGTCCCGCACGCCACGGCCGGCGTCGCGATCCTGGAGACCGGCGCCGGAAGCGACGCCGACCTCCTCGCCACGCTGCACACCCTGCTCCCCGCCGACGACCGCTGGCAGCACCGCCACGGCTCCACCGGCCACGGCCGCGACCACGTACTCCCGGCGCTGGTGCCCCCGCACGCGACCCTGCCGGTCGTGGGCGGCCGACTGGAACTGGGCACCTGGCAGTCCGTCTGCCTGGTGGACACCAACAGGGACAATCCGGACCGTCAGGTACGCCTGAGCTTCCTCGGCTGAGGCGGCAGGCGTGAGCGCGCCGAGTCGGGGCACGCGGTCGGCATGCCTATTCTGAGGAAAGCCGCGCGTCCCCTGCTCGCCTCCGTCTTCGTCTCGGGCGGACTCCGTACCCTGCGCGACCCGCGCTCCGTGGCGCCCGCCGCCGAGCCGGTGGCCCAGCCGGTGGCGGAGCGCGTTCCGCAGCTCCCGGACGACACGGTCCGGCTCGTACAGCTCAACAGCGCCGTCCAGTTGGGGGCGGGGTTCCTGCTCTCCATCGGCCGCTTCCCGCGCGCGTCGGCGTTCGCGCTGGCCGCCTCGCTCGTACCGACGACGATCGATGGCCACGCCTGGTGGAAGACCGAGGACCCCGACGAACGGGACCGTCAGCGGCTGCAGTTCGTCAAGAACATGTCCCTCCTCGGCGGGCTGCTGCTCGCCGCCGCCGACACCCACGGGAAGCCGTCGCTCGCCTACCGGTCGCGGTCGGCCGCCTCTTCCGGCCGCCGCAGCGCCCGCCGCGCCGGGCGGGACGTGGGGTCCGCCGTCTCCGGCGCGGCCCAGAGCGTGCAGTCGGCGGCCGGCTCGGTACGCGACCGGCTCCCCGTCGGCTGACGACAGCCCGCGCGACCGGCGCCGGGCGCGGTTGCGGGCGACGGCGCTCGGCGTGGTCGCCGGCCGCCGCGCCCCGCATCGCGTACGGCGCCGTGGAGCTCCGGCCGACGGCTTGCCGCCGTTGCTTCGGCGTGCGCCGGACGTCGGGCGGCGGCCCGCTCGGCCACCCTCGGCTCAGCCCGCCCTCCGGCCGCCCCTCGCTCGGGCCCGGTGCAGGGGCAGACGTTCCTGTTCGCCCAGGCCGCCCCACACCCCGGAGCGCTGCCCCGAGCGCAGGGCGTAGGCGAGGCACTGACGGGTCACGGGGCAGCGTCCGCAGATCTCCTTGGCCGCGGCCTGCTCGTCCAGCGCGGGTCCCCTGACCCCCCGCGTACGTCGCGCAGCGGACCGGGCTCCGTGTGATCGTAGGGAGTGTGACCGCGTCGAATAACGACGCCCGCAGGGGGGACCCGGAACGTCGTAGAGACCTGGCGACGAGGAGGCGACGATGCGCGCACTGACATGGCAGGGACGGCGGGACGTACGGGTGGAGACGGTGCCCGACCCGCGGATCGAAGAGCCGACCGACGTGATCGTACGCGTCACCTCGACCGGCATCTGCGGTTCCGACCTGCACTTGTACGAGGTCCTCGGCCCTTACCTCGACCCGGGGGACGTCCTCGGCCACGAGCCCATGGGCATCGTCGAGGAAGTGGGCCCGGGGGTGTCCAACCTGACGGCCGGCGACCGTGTGGTGATCCCGTTCAACGTCTCGTGCCAGCACTGCTTCATGTGCGAACAGGGCCTGCACTCGCAGTGCGAGACCACCCAGGTGCGAGAGCGCGGCATGGGCGCCTCGCTCTTCGGATACACCAAGCTGTACGGTCAAGTCCCGGGCGGACAGGCCGAGTTCCTGCGGGTTCCGTTCGGTGACAGTCTGCCGATCAAGGTGCCGCAGGGCCCGCCGGACGAGCGTTTCGTCTACCTCTCCGACGTGCTGCCCACCGCCTGGCAGGCCGTCGAGTACGCCGCGATCCCGCCCGGCGGCACGGTGACCGTGCTCGGCCTCGGCCCCATCGGCGACATGGCCGCCCGCATCGCCCTGCACCGGGGCGCGAGCCTGGTCGTCGGCGTCGACCTGGTGCCGGAACGGCTGAGCCGCGCGGCGGCCCGCGGCGTCAAGGCGCTCGACCTGCGCAGTTACGGCAAGGACCTCCCCGACGCCATCCGCGACCTGACCGGCGGCCGGGGCACCGACTCCGTGATCGACGCCGTCGGCATGGAGGCCCACGGCGCGCCCGTCGCCAAGGCCGCCCAGTGGATGACCGGCCTGCTCCCCGACGCCGTCGGGCGGCGGCTCATGGAGAACGCCGGACTCGACCGCCTGCACGCCCTCTACACCGCGATCGACGTGGTGCGCCGGGGCGGCACCATCTCCCTGTCCGGCGTCTACGGCGGCATGGCGGACCCCATGCCCATGCTGACCCTCTTCGACAAGCAGATCCAGCTGCGGATGGGCCAGGCCAACGTCAAGCGCTGGGTGGACGACATCCTGCCGCTGCTCGACGACGCCGACCCGCTCGGCGTCGAGGGATTCGCGACCCACTCGCTCCCGCTCGCGGACGCCCCGAAGGCGTACGAGACGTTCCAGGCCAAGAAGGACGGCATGGTCAAGACGCTGCTCAAGCCCTAGGCGTGCGGGCCGAGGTCGAAGACCCCGTACCCGAAACCGTCGGCCGTGACGGCGCTCTCGTCGACGCGTACGCCCGAGACCTCCACGGGCCGGGGCAGCACCCCGCCCCGCACAGCGGCGGGCGCGGCGACGGTGGCCGCGTCGCGGCGCGGGTTGACGACGACCAGGTAGCGCCCGCCCCGGAGGTGGACGAACGGGTGGCCGTCGTGCAGGACGGCCACCGTCCCCGCGCTGCCGAGTTCGGGGGCGGCCCGGCGCAGGGCGATGAGGCGGCGCACCAGGTGCAGCAGCGAGCCCTCGTCCCGGCGCTGCGCGGCCACCGTCGGCCGGTCCGGGTCGGGATCGAGCGGCAGGTAGAAGCGCTCGGGCGGGGCGGTCGAGAAACCGGCCCCCGGGCCGGCGTCCCACTGCATGGGGGTACGGGAGCCCGCGCGGTTGTAGCGCGGCCCCAGCACGCTGCCCTCGGTGTCGGGCAGGCCGGGAACGAAGCGCATGCCGATCTCGTCGCCGTAGTAGATGGCGGGCAGGGTCGGCCAGGTGAGCTGGAAGGCGAACGCGGCGGGGAGCTGCTGCGGCGTGCGGGGACCGCAGTTGAGGCGGGCGAAGTCGTGGTTGGAGGTGGGCAGGGCGGCGAAGCCGCGCCCGGCGACGACGTCGGCCGCTTCCCGCCACGCCTGCACGAACGGGCGGGGTGAGCCCTTGCCCTCGGGATCGAAGAAGCAGTCCACCGGGTCCCAGTCGTCGCTGTCCGTGCCGTGCCGGTTGTTCCACAGCGAACGCAGGGGCCGGCCTTCGGTGGGGCCTCCGAACTGGAGGAAGAAGTCGCCGTGGAAGCCCGCGGGTACGGACACCGCCGGGTCGCCCCACTCCGACAGCAGGACCGCCTCGGGGTGCGCGGCGTCCAGCCAGTGGCGCAACCCGGTCCAGATCCGGGACGTCTCCACCTTGCCGGGGTCGTCCTTGACGAGCGAGGCGGCCATGTCGACGCGGAAGCCGGCCAGGCCCAGGCCGAGCCAGTGGTCCATGATCTCGCGCAGGGCGGCACGGTTGGCGCGCGGCCCGGCGGCGTCGACGGGCCGGCGCCACGGTTCGGCCGGATCGGCCCTCGCGTAGCCGAAGTTGAGGGCCGGCTGGGAGTCGAAGAAGTTCGGCAGGTACGCACCGGGGCGGGCGCCGGGGGAGGCGACGAACCCCGGCGGGGGCGGCTGGGTGCCGTCGGTCCAGATGTAGCGGTCGTCGGCGGGGTCGTCGGCGGAGGCGGTGAACCAGGGGTGCTGGTCGGAGGTGTGCCCGGCGACCAGGTCGAGGAGTACGCGGATGCCGAGGCCGCGCGCCTTGTCGACGAGTGCGGCGAGGTCGTCGTCGGTGCCGTAGCGGGGGGCGGGCGCGAAGTAGTCGCTGATGTCGTAGCCGGCGTCCCGGAACGGCGAGGCGAAGCACGGGTTCAGCCAGACGGTGTTGACGCCCAGCCAGGCGAGGTGGTCGAGGCGCCGCGTGATGCCGTTGAAGTCACCGATGCCGTCGCCGTCGGAGTCGGCGAAGGACTGGGGGTAGATCTGGTAGAAGACGGCGTCGGCAAGCCAGGCCGGGGTGGGTCGGAACGCTGTCATGAGCGGGGGTGTCCTTCCCTCGTGGTCAGTGCGCCGCCACCGACCATGACACCGCGACGCCCCGGCCGGGAAGTGCCCGGCCGGGGCATCGGTGGTGCGGGTGAACCCGGGACGGCTAGTCCTGCTGCGCGCCCGCGGGGAGCGTGCGCAGCTTCATCGTGGTGCGCGTGTTGAACGCCCAGTCGAGCATCCTCTTGGCGTCCGTGTAGCGGTTGGCGTCGTTCAGGACGACCCCCACGACCGTCCGGTCGCCCCGCTTCGCGGCGAACACCAGGCAGGGCCCGGCGACGGACCCCGTACCGGTCTTGATGCCGATGGCGCCGCTGTACGAACCGAGCAGCTTGTTCGTGTTGTACCAGGTGTAGACCCGGCCGTTGGTGGCCGTCTGCTTGGTGCTCTTGGCCTTGACGACCGTCCCGAAGGTCGAGCTCGCGAGCGCGCGACGCGCCAGCTTGGCCGAGTCGCGGGGCGTCGTGAGGTTGTTGCCCGCCGCCGAGATGCCGTCGAAGGAGTCGTACTTGGTGTTCGTCATGCCCAGCGAGGCGGCCTTCTTGTTCATCTTGGAGATGAACGACTTCTTCCGGGCCGTCTCGGTGGTGCCCGTGCCGAACGTGTCGGCGAGGGCGTACGCGGCGTCGCAGCCGGACGGCAGCATCAGCCCGTACAGCAGCTGACGCACCGTGAGCTTGTCGCCCCGCTTGAGGTCGGCCGTGCTCGCACCGTTACGGGCGACGTAGTCGCGGTAACTCTGCTTGACGGTGACCAGCTTGTTGAGGTTGACGCCGCTCGTCTCCAGCACCACGACGGCCGTCATGATCTTCGTCGTGCTGGCCATCTGCCGCTTGGTGTCGGCGGACTTGCTCCACAGCGTCCTGTTGGGCTTGCTGTCGAGCAGGAACGCGCCCTTGGCGCTGACGGTGGGACCGGTGACCGCCTGGGCGGTCGCCGTCGGTGTGATCACCGCGAATGCCGCCGTCGACGCGACCAGCGTCATCCCCCACCGGCGGACTGCTGTGCCCCCTGATCTCACGTATCGCTCTCCGTTTCATCAACTGCGCAAACAATGTCGAACGGCATGTTCGCATCAGGTACCGGGCGGGGGAACGGTGGGGTGCGTGTGAAGTTGCGGTGACCGGTCCGCCTCGCCGTGTGCCCGGGGAAGACGCGGGGCGCGCCCGTCCCGGTTCCGGCCGCGGCGGTTCCCGCGCGTCCCAGGGGCCGAACTCGCCCCGCGCGCACGGGACAAGAGAGACGGCCGAGGTCAGCGCTGTGCGGCCGCGGCCGACCGCCCCACCGCTTCGACGAGCGGGAGCAGCCGGTGCGGCACCCGTTCGCGCAGGGCCACCTCGGTGCGCGTCCGTACGACGCCGGGGATCTGGATCAGCCGCTGGATGACGTCCTCCAGGTGTCCGGCGTCCCGCGCGGCCACCCGCGTCAGCAGGTCGCCGCCGCCCGTGATGGAGAACGCCTCGATGATCTCGGGCACGGCCGCCAGCGCGTCACCCACCTCGTCGAGATGCCCCTGGGTGACTTCGACGTGGACGAAGGCGAGCACGGGGTGGCCCAGGGCGGCGGGGGAGAGGGTGGGGCCCGTACCGGTGATCACGCCGTCGCGCTCCAGCCGGTCGAGGCGGGCCTGGAGTGTTCCGCGGGCGATGCCGAGGAGACGGGCGTACTCGCGCACACTCGTGCGCGGCTGCTCGATGAGCAGCCGCAGGATGCGGGTGTCGAGTTCGTCCACTGCCATGTTCCGTCGGTCTCCTTCTGGGCCTGCCGTCCGGCCGTAGACCCTACCGAGCCGAGGACCTCCCACCGAGCGACCGATCCACTGTGTCCGATAGGATGCAAATTAGCGTCATATGTACTACTTCGAGTTGCTTAGGTAGGACATGGCCCGGGAACACGACGAAGACGAAGAGCGGCCCCGCGAGCGCGCCCGCGAAGGGCGTCCCAAACGGCTCTCGGCGCCCCGGGCGATGCGTTCGGCCACGCAGCAGCTGGAGGGCCTGCTGGGCAGAGCCCCCGAATCCGTCTCGGCGGTGCGGCCCACCGAGGACGACGGGTGGGAGGCCGAGGTCGAGGTGCTGGAGCTGGAGCGCATCCCCGAGACGACGAGTGTGATGGCCAGCTACCGGGTCACGCTCGACGCGGACGGCGAACTCATGTCGTACGAGCGGATCCGCCGGTACACGCGCGGTCAGACCGACCGACGGGCCTAGGCGGCCCGGCCGGACGCCGGTGGTGCCGTACAGGTGAACACAGCGGGACAGGGCGTGCGCCGGTTGCGGCGCCGCCCATGAAGGGAGGCGCCATGACTGTGGTGCCGCAAGGCGGCGGAGGCGGCGTGGCCCAGGGCGGTGGCGGCGGCTCCGGGTCGCTGTACGACGTACTGGAACTGATCTTGGACCGCGGACTCGTCATCGACGTCTTCGTCCGGGTCTCACTGGTGGGCATCGAGATCCTGAAGATCGACGCCCGTGTCGTCGTCGCCAGCGTCGACACCTACCTGCGCTTCGCCGAAGCCTGCAACCGCCTCGACCTGGAGACGGGACGCAAGGCGCCGAGCCAGCTCACCGACGTCGTGGGCCAGGTCACCGAGGGCGGGGCCAAGGGCAAGAGCAAGGGCGCGCTCACGGGCGCGGTGGAGGCGTTCACCGACTCCCTCCACCAGGGCCGTGAGGAGGAGCGCGAGCCGGCAGAGGAGCGGGAGAGGTCGCGGCCCTCGCGCCGCCCTTCCCGGCACCGGGAAGAGTGAGCCATGGCGGTCTATGTCTACGCGATCACGGCTGAGGCCCATCCCCAGCGCCTGGACGGCCTGAACGGCGTCGGGAACCCGCCGGAGGAACTGCGTACGGTCGACGGCCGGTCGCTGGTCGCGGTCGTCAGCGACGCGCCCGAGGGGCTGAAGGCCAAGCGGCGTGACGTACTGGCGCACCAGTCCGTGCTGGAGCGGCTGATGGCCGACGGCAGCGTGCTGCCCCTGCGCTTCGGGGCCCTCGCGCCCGACGACGACGCGGTGCGGCAGGTGCTGGACGAGCGGGCCGACGCGTACCTGGAACGGCTGTCGGAGCTGGACGGCTGTGTGGAGTTCCATCTCAAGGCGTCCGTCGCCGAGGAGGCGCTGCTGCGGGACGTCCTGCTCGAGTCGGAGGAGGCACGCCGGCTGAACGAGGACGTCCGGGCCGGCCGGGGCGGTCAGGACATGCGGATGGCGCTCGGTGAACTGGTCGCCGCGGAGGTCCAGCGGCGTCACGAACTGCTCGCGGCGGAGACGGTGGAGGCCCTGCGGCCGGCGGCACGGGACGTCGCGACGTCCGAGCCGACCGGCGACGACTTCGTCAGCGTGTCGTTCCTGGTGGAGCAGGCGCGGCAGAACGAGTTCCTGACGGCGCAGAAGGACCTCGCCGACCGGCGTGGCGAGGACTTCGCCTTCCGCCTCCACGGGCCGCTGCCGCCGTACAGCTTCGTCTAGTCGACTTGTCGCGGGAGATGCGGCCATGGGCTTGCTGACTCAGATCCTGACCTTTCCGCTGGCCCCCGTCCGGGGCGCCGGGTGGGTGGTGGAGCAGGTGGCACGCGCCGCCGAAGAGGAGTTCTACGACCCGGGGCCCGTGATGCGGGAACTCGCCGAACTGGAAGAGGCGCTGACATCCGGCCGGATCGACGAGGAGACCTTCGACCGGCGCGAGGACGAACTGCTGGAGCGGCTCGAGGAGATCCGCCGCTATAGGGAGAACCCACGATGAACAAGGCGACAACAGGCGCGGCGTTGCTCGGCGGTTATCTGCTGGGCCGGACGAAGAACGGGAAGCTCGCCCTGGCCGTCGCGGCCTGGGCGGTCAAGAGAAACGTGGACACCAAGAAGCTCACCTCCGCGCTCGTCGGCTCACCGGTGATGGACGCCGTCGGCGAGCAGGTGCGCAAGGACCTGCTCAACGCGGGCAAGGAGGCGTCTTCCGCCGCCGTGGACGCGGTGACGGGCAAGCTGGCCGACACCCTGCACGAGCGGACGATGGGCCTTCGGGAGGAGACGTCCAAGACCCTGGGGACGGTTACGGGGAAGGACGAGCCGGAGGAGCCCGAGGAGTCGGAGGAACCGGAGGAGCCCGAAGAGCCCGAGGAGTCGGAGGAACCGGAGGAGTCCGGGGAGGAACCGGAGCGGGAGCCCGAGGCCGCAAGGAAGCGGGACACCGCGTCCGAGGACGGGCCGGAGGCGAAGAAGCCCGCCAAGGTGCCGGCCCGCAAGGCCGCCAAGTCGGCGGGCAGAAGGAAGCCGGCGTCCCCCTCCGCGCAGAGCGGTGAACGCACCGGCACCGGCACGAAGAGGAGGTCGGAGTGATGGCCGACACCAAGAAGACGGGTTTCGCCGGCGAGGCGGGCAATCGGCTGATGGAGGAGGTTCAGCAGTACCTCCAGGCGCGGGCCGAGCGGACCGTGGCCTCCATGGGCGAGCGCCTGGGTGAGGCCACCAAGCAGCTGGCCGAACCCGGAGGCTCAGTCGGCAACACCCTCTCCACTCTGGCCAAGGGCGGCAAGCAGCTCAGTGAGGGCAAGTCGCCCGCGCGGGTCGCGGGCGGAATGGGGGTCTCCCACATGGTCGGCGGTCTGAAGGACAAGGTGAAAGGGCTGTTCGGAGGCCACAAGGGCGGCAAGGGCGAGACCCGGACGAAGAGCGTCGTCATCATCGAGGACATCAACGTCGGCGTCCCCGTGCGGCAGGCCTACGACCAGTGGACCCAGTTCCAGCACTTCAGCCGCTTCGCCAAGGGCGCGGTCAATGTGGAACGGTCCGACGACACCACCTCCAACTGGCAGGTGAAGGTCGCCAAGTCCAACCGCAGCTGGAAGGCGAAGATCACCGAACAGGTGCCGGACGAGCGCATCACCTGGACCTCCGAAGGAGCCAAGGGCACGACCAAGGGCGCCGTCACCTTCCACTCGCTCGACGACAACCTCACCAAGGTGCTCGTCGTGGTCGAGTACTTCCCCAAGGGGCTGTTCGAGAAGACCGGCAACATCTGGCGCGCCCAGGGCCGCCGTCTGCGGCTCGACCTCAAGCTGTTCCGCAAGTTCGTCACCATGCAGGACGAGCCGGCCGAGGGCTGGCGCGGCGAGATCCGCGACGGCGAGGTGGTGCGCGGGCACGACGAGAACGTGGAGGAGGAGGAGAAGGACCGCGAGGGGGAGGACGAGGGCGAGGACGGGGAGGACCACCGCGACGAGGCGGACGACGAGGACGCCGACGAGGACGCCGACGAGGACTACGAGGGGGACGAAGAAGGCCACGACGGTCAGTGGGACGAAGGCGGGGACGAGCACGGCGACGAGGAGGACTGGGAGGGCGAGGAGGAGTCCCAGGACGAGCCCGCGAAGGCGCGTGACGAGGACTCCGGCGACGAGCCCTACGACGACGAGGAGGAGCCGTACGACGACGAGGAACCGTCCGAGGACGAACGTCCGCGCCGCCGCACCGCCGGTAGGCGCTGAGCAACGCCGGATCGAGGTCGAACGGCCGTGACCGAACCAGCCACAGGCAACCTCGGCTCCTTCGAGTCGAGGGCGACCCCCGCGCCGTACGGACAGGGCACGTCGGCCAACCTGGCCGACATCCTGGAGCGCGTACTGGACAAGGGCATCGTGATCGCCGGTGACATCCAGATCAACCTGCTCGACATCGAACTGCTCACCGTCAAACTGCGCCTCCTCGTCGTCTCGGTCGACAAGGCCAAGGAGATGGGCATCGACTGGTGGGAACACGACCCGTCCCTGTCCTCCCGCGCCGAGGGCGGCGCCCGCGACCTGGCCGAGGAGAACCGGCTGCTGCGTGAGGAGATCGCCGCCCTGCGCGACGCCCGGGAACTCCCGCCGGCCGACCGGCGGCCCGTCGAGCGGACTGTCCGGCGGCGGCCCGCCGAGCGGGCCCGGGAGAGGGCGCCCGAGCGGCGGCGGCCCGTCGAGCGGGCGGGGGAGGCGGCGCCGGAGCGTGCCACCGAGCGCCGGCCCGAGCGGACGCCGGAGGGCGCGCCGGAACGGACGCCCGAGCGGCCCCGCCGCAAGGCCGCGGGGTCCGAGCCCGCCCGCCCCGCTGAGAAGCGGCCGCCCAGGACCGAGCGATGACCGGCTCCACCGAGGACCGGGCATTGACCGGCTCCACTCCGCCCACCGGATCGGCCGCGACCTCCGCGACCTCGGAGAGCTCCGCGACCTCCGCGACCGTGACCTACGTGTACGGCGTGGCGGCCCCGCGCGACGGTTTGCGCGAGGCGGTGGCGTCCCTGCGGGGCGTGGCCGACGCGCCGGTGCGGCTGGTGACGGGGGAGGCGGGAGGCCCGGCGGCGATCGCCGGCGACGTCCCGGCCCGGGACTTCGAGGCGGCGCCCCTCGCGGCCCATTTCGAGGACCTCACCTGGCTGGAGGCGGTGGCCCGGGCGCACCACGGCGTCATCGACGCCGTGGCGGCCGGCGGCACCGTCCTGCCGCTGCGGCTGGCGACCATCTACCGCGACGACGACCGCGTACGCGCGATGCTCACGGCCGACCGCACCGCGTTCGAGCGCCGCCTCGCCCGCCTGGCCGGCAGCGTGGAATGGGGGGTCAAGGTGTACTTCGCGCCGCCGCCGGAGCCGGCCGCCGCCACGCCGCCCGCCTCCGGGGCGGAACTCAGCCCGGGACGGGCGTACCTGCGCAGCCGCCACCGCGAGCGCGACACCCGCCAGGACGCGATCCGGGCGGCCGCGGAATCCGCCCAGCGCGTCGAGGCCGCCGCGCGGGCCCACGCGGTCGAGCAGGCCCGCCACCGCCCGCAGCAGGGCCCGCTGGCCGGCGGCTCGGGCGACAACATCGTCAACGACGCGTACCTCGTGCCGCGCGAGGGGGCCGAGGACTTCCGGCTCGCGGTCGAACGGGCCGCGGCGGAGTCGGGCGCGATCCGCGTGGAGATCACCGGCCCGTGGGCGCCGTACTCCTTCGCCGCGTCGGGGCTGGACGACAGCGGCGCACAGGGCCCGGAAGTGATCGTGTGACGGCCGCCGACCGCGCCGCGCCCGGCCCCCCGGACCGCCCCCCGCTGCCCGACCGCCAGGTCGCGCTCATCGACCTGCTGGACCGCCTGCTCACCGGAGGCGCCGTCATCACGGGTGACATCACCCTCTCGATCGCCGACATCGACCTCGTACGCATCTCCTTGCGCTCCCTCATCACCTCCATCAGCGCCGAGATGCCGGCGCCGTGGCCACCCGGTGGTGGCCCCGTCACAGCCCTGCCGCCGCCGGACGACGGCATCCGCCCGCCATGACACCCGACGCCCGGGACACGCCCGGCCCCCGTGAGTCGCGCGATTCGCGGGATACGCCCGACCCGCGGGACACCCCCGAGGCCGCGGACGCCCGCAGCCGCTACGACGAAGTGGCCGACGCGGCCGGCCGTGCCTTCCGCCTGTTCCCCGCCGCCCCGCAGGACCTTCCCCGGCCGGGGCACGAGCGCACGCCCCGTACCGGCGCCCGGATCAACGCCGACCCGGACACCGTCGAGCGGGACCTGATGAAACTGGTCCTGACGCTCGTCGAGCTCCTGCGCCAGCTGATGGAACGCCAGGCCATGCACCGCGTGGACGCCGGTGACCTCACCGAGGACCAGGAGGAGCGCCTGGGCATGACGCTGATGCTCCTCCACGACCGCATGACGGACCTCTGCGACCGCTACGGCCTGACCATGCAGGACCTCAACCTGGACCTCGGCCCGCTGGGCACCCTGCTCCCGCCCGCCGAGCCGCCCCCCGGGCCGCCCGGCTGACGGCGTACGGCACCGGGTGCGGCGGGGCCACTCGCGCACCCGTGGTCCGTTGGCCCGCACCGGATCAGTTATCCCCGGTTTCCACTGGGCCAATGGCACAGCGCGCAGGGTCCGACTTGAGCCATGCGGGCGGCAGATGTTCTTATGGGTGGGTCGATGGCGCCGCGGACTCCGTGGCGCCTTTTTCATGTCGGTGCGGCATCGCAGCGATGTCGGGAACGGCATCCGTGCGATGTCAGGGCGAAGGCGGGGCGGAAAGCAGTGCTGAAGAGGATGTTCGTGGTGCCGGACCCGGGTCGGCTGCGGCTGCGCAGCGCCACCCGGTCCGTCCTCGGCGTCGGGTTGGCCGTGGCCGTCTGCGGCCTCACCGGACACACCCTCCCCGCGGTCATCACCGGCGGCCTCGCCGCACTCCTCGCCCTGTTCACGGTCACCGACGCCACGGTCCGCTCCCAGGTGCTGAGCACGGCCCTGCTGCCCACCGTCGGCTTCCCCGTCCTCGCTCTCGCGGCCGGGCTGCACGACACCCCGCTGCTGCGCGACGCGGCGTTCCTCGCGGTCGCCGGGCTCGGGGTGTACGCCCGGCGCTGGGGGCCGCGCGGCCACGCGCTCGGCGTCTTCGCCTTCATGATGTTCTTCGTGGCGCAGTTCCTGCACACGGTCCCCGGCCAGCTGCCCGGCCTGTACTCCGCCGTCGCGCTCGCCCTGCTCGCCTCCTCCGCGGTCCGCTTCGGCCTGTGGTGCTACGAGCGACGCCTGCCGCCGCCGACCGCCCCCGCGCTCCCCGGAGGCACGGGCCTGGCGCGTCCCACGACCCGCCAGGCGGTCCAGGTGGCCGTGGCCGGCGGATTCGCCCTCGTGGTGGGCCAGGTGCTCTCCGAGGGGCGTTGGTACTGGGCCGTCGGCGCCGCCTGGTGGATCTTCGTGAACACCTCGTCGCGCGGCGAGACGCTGCTCCGCGGCTTCCGCCGGGTCCTGGGAACGGTCGTCGGCATCGTCGCCGGCCTGCTCCTCGCCCTGCCGCTGCACGGCGCGGTCGCCCCCACGGCGGCCCTCGTGGCGGTGTGCGTCTTCGGGATCTTCTACACCGCACCGGTGTCGTACAGCTGGATGATGCTCGCGGTCACCCTGATGGTGTCCCTGCTGTACGGGCTGCTGGGCGCCCTGGCGCCGAGCCTGCTCGCCCTGCGGCTCGCGGAGACCGGCGTCGGCGCCCTTGGCGCGGCGCTGGCCGTGACGTTCGTGCTGCCCATCACGACGCACTCCGCCACCCACGCCTGGATCGAGCGGGCCGTGCACAGCGTGCACGACTGCACCACCACCGCGGCCCGCCGGCTGGCCGGGGACCCGGACGCCGACCCCGCGCCGCTGGCCGCCCGGCTCGAGGTCGTGATCGGCCGCGCGCGCCTCTCGCTCGCCCCTCTCGTCCACCCCCTCAACCCGCTGCGCGCCCGCAAGGCCCGTGCCCGCCAGGTCCTCGCCCTGTTGGACGACTGCGCCCGTGAGGTGCGCGGGCTCGCCTCCGTCGCCGCCGACCCGCAGGCGTCGCACGACGCGCGCCTGGCAGCGGCCTGCTGGCGCGTCGAGGCCGCGGTCGAGGCCCTGGTGTCGCCCGGCGGCCGGCCGGCCGCCGCGCCCGGCCCCGAGGCCCGTACGGTCGCGGAGCCGCACGACCACCCGACCGCCGAGGCCGCCCTGCGCCACCTCCACGGCCTGGAGAAGGTGCTCACCGAACTCGCCGCGCCCCTGCACAGCTCCCCGAACTCCCCGCTGGTCGGATCCTGAGCTTCTCCCCGTCCCCGCCGGTCGGCTCCTGAGCTCTTCGGAATCCCCGCTGGTCGGGATCATGAACGGCGGACTTCCCGCCGCCGGCTCCTGACCCGCCGCGCCGCCCGGGAGAATGTCACCGGGCCTCGCGGCCCACGCAGCCCGCACGGCTGTACGCGATCACATGGCGGAAAGGGGCTCCACGGTGAGCAGCAGCAACGAGGCCGAACCGGTTGCCGGACGGGCGCAGGGGTCCGGGTGGCCGGTCCGGGCGTTCATCGGGTCGTTCACCTCGGCGGGCGGCCGCGGCATCACCGCCGCGGACGTCGACCCGGATACGGGCGCGCTGACCCTCCTCGGTTCGACCAGTACCCTCGCGGACCCGTCGTTCCTGGCCCTCGCGCCCGGCGGAACGATTCTGTACGCCGTCAGCGAGACGGACGACGGAGCGGTCGCGGCGTTCGACGTGTCCGCCGGCGGCGCCCCGCTCCCCGTCGGGGACCCGGTCCCCGTGGGCGGCGCGGCGCCCACCCACCTCGCGCTCGCCGCCGGGCACGTGGTGACCGCCAACTACGGTTCGGGCAGCCTCACGGTCCTCCCGATCGGCGCGGAAGGGGCCCCGGAGGCCGCCACCGGCGTACTCCACCACCGGGGCAACGGCCCTGATCAGGACCGCCAGGCCGGGCCGCACGCGCACCAGGTGCTGCCCGATCCCACGGGGCGGTGGGTGCTCAGCGTCGACCTCGGCACCGACTCGGTACGGGTCTGCGCCCTCGCGGCGCCCACCGGCACCCTGCGCGTGCACACCGAGACCACGCTGCCGGCCGGCAGCGGCCCGCGTCACCTCGCCTTCCACCCCGGCGGCGGGCACGCGTACGTCGTGGGCGAGCTGGAGCCGGCCGTCACCGTATGCCGCTGGGACGCGGAGTCCGGAGTCCTCGTGGCGCTCGGTGAGGCCCCTGTGGTGGCGCCGGGCACGCAGGGTCCGACGTACCCCTCGGAGGCCGTCGTCGCCCGCGACGGGCGCTTCCTCTGGGTGGCGAACCGGGGGCACGACAGCATCGCCGTGCTCGCGCTGGCTCCGAGCGGCGCCGTGGCGGACTTCGTGACGACCGTGGACTGCGGCGGGCACTGGCCGCGCGACCTCACCCTCGATCCGTCCGGGCGCAGGCTCTACGCCGCCAACGAGCGCTCCGGCGACGTCACCTGGTTCGACATCGACGAGGAGACGGGCATACCGCGCCGCGCGGGCTCCGTCGAGGCGCCGGCGGCGTCCTGCGTCGTCTTCGGCTGAGAGCGGGCCGCGTCCGCCGGGGCGTCCCTGGACGCGCCCGCACGCGGGCGAGCGGAGGACGAATCACGGGCCAACGGCCGAGGGCCCGCGCCGGACGACCGGTGCGGGCCCTCGGGGTCGCTCGGGGCGGCTCAGTGGGCGGGCATGCCCTGAGCCGGCTGCGGAGCGATGCCCAGCGCCGTCGTGTAGTGCGACAGGGCCAGCTTGCCGATCGCCGGGTAGGCGCCCAGCGGCTCGGCGGTGGCGCAGTCGGCCTCCTTGACGGCCGCGTCCAGGAGGCTGTCGGGCACCTCGGGACCGATCGCGTACGGGGCCAGGGCGAGCAGCGTCGAACCGGAACCGCGCAGCTGCTCGGCCACGGCGGCCACCGATCCCTCCTCGTCGAGCGCGGCGGCGATCACCGGTACGGCGAGTCGCGCGGCCAGCAGCATGCCGGTGATCCCGGCGGCCTGCACGGCCTCGTCGCCGCCCACGGTGGCCAGGATGATGCCGTCGGCCGCCGTCGCCACCGTGAACAGCCTGGCCCGGTCGGCGCGGGAAAGACCGGCCTCCGAGAGGCGCACGTGCAGGGCCTCCGCGAGCAGCGGGTGCGGGCCGAGGACGTCGGTCAGCTCGACGGCGGCGCGGCTGTCCATGACGGCCTGCCGTATCCGGCGCATCAGCGCGTTCTCCGGGCCCGCGAGCAGCGGCACCACGACCGCCGAGGGGCCCTGCGGCTCGGCGGCCTCACGGCCCGCGGCGCGCGCCTGCTCGTAGCGGGCGGTGCGCTCGGCGGCGGTGTGCGCCAACACGCTTTCGAGGGCGGGGTACTCGTCGTTGTCGCCGTCGAGGTACCCGATCCTGGCATCGAGACCGGGCAGCTCGGAACGGGCGATGCTGACGACTTCCTCCGCCAGGCTGCGCGACGCGCTGCCCGGGGTGCCGGGGACGGCGAGGACAAGCGCGGGCGCGCCCTCGGGAGCCACCACGGGTTCCGGCCGGCGGTGCCGTCCGGACTGGCGTGGTCGCGGCATTCGTACAGGCAGGCCGGATGCGGGCCCAGTGGGGGAGCTCATGGCGCCGCATGCTACTGGGTTTGTGTGCTCGGCTGTTCGGGGAGGGGGCGTTGCAGCGGTGTCTGTCCGTATTTATCCCGTGAGTCGCTATGCGTTCAACTGCCCTGCTCTGTCGGCAGGTGCAGCAGCCGCCCGTCGACGGGCAGCCGCAGGCCGTCGGTGGCGAGCGCTGCGGCCACGCGTACCGCTCCCGCCAGCGGATCTCCCGCCGCCGGGACGGCCCGTGCGTGCGGCCGCCGCTCGGCGAGCGCCGCCCGCAGCGGTACGAGCAGTGGCTCGCCCATCTTGAACAGGCCGCCCGTGAGGGCGATCTCGCACTCTCCGTCCGGGCACACGGCGTCGGCGGCGTCGGCGATGTGCCCGGCCGCCTCCCGCAGGATGCGCGCGGCGACCGGATCGGCGGGTGCGGCCGTCGCGCAGCGGGCCACTTCCGGCGCGAACGAGGCCAGCACGGCGGGGCGGTCGGTACGCGGGTAGAGCAGGCCGGGCAGTTCGGCGGCGGGACAGAGCACCGCCTCCAGGCGGGCCAGCAGCGCGGGGGAGCCCCCGCGGCGCCCGTCATGGGCGCGCATCGCCGCTTCCAGTCCCGCGCGGCCGATCCACGCACCGCCACCGCAGTCACCCAGCAGATGCCCCCAGCCGTCCGCCCTGCGCCAGGCGGTCAGGTCCGTGCCCAGAGCGATCATGCCGGTGCCGGCCGCGACCACCGCTCCCGGCCGCAGGCCGAGCGCTCCCGTGTACGCCGTCACCGCGTCGGCGGCCAGCGCGAGACGCCGTACGCCCAGGGCGCCCGCCAGGGCCTCGGGCAGCCGCGCGCGCAGGTCGTCGCCGAGCGTCGCCATGCCGGCCGCGCCGATCGCGACGGCGCCGACCGTGACGGGGGGAGCGGCGGCGTTCCCCTCGCCGGCTTCGCCGAGCAGCGCGCGGGCCATGGGGAGCAACTGCTCCAGCAGATGCGCCGCGTCGATACCGGCGGGGCCGGTGCGCACCGGCTCGCGCGACGAGGTGACCTTGGCGCTCTCCGGTGCGGACGCGTCCGCCAGGGCGACCCGCAGCCCCGAACCGCCGGAGTCGACCCCGAGCACCCAGGGCGTGCCGGCGGGACCGGAGGTGCGGGGACGTAGCGTCATGGACCTACTCCAGGCAGACGAGCAGCGACGACCGCACCCTATCCCCCGGTCACCGCACCGGCCCCGGCCCGGCCCGCCGCCGCACGACCCCGCCGCGCCGCCGCCCGCCGCACCGTCGCGCATCGCGCCGCCGGGGCCCGCGCGGCCGCCGGGCGGCCGGGCACCTGCCCACCGCCACGGACGGGTTGGGGCGTGTGCGGGTCGCACCAGTAGAGTGACGCGCCGTGGCAGCACTACCGTTGAACCAACTTGTCGAGCCCGGCTGGGCGGACGCCCTGCGCCCTGTGGCGGGGCGCATCGCGGCCATGGGCGACTTCCTTCGCGCCGAGATCGCGGCGGGCCGCACCTACCTGCCCGCCGGACCCGACGTCCTGCGCGCGTTCCAGCAGCCCTTCGACGAGGTACGGGTGCTGATCGTGGGTCAGGACCCGTACCCCACGCCGGGCATGGCCATGGGGCACAGCTTCTCGGTCGCGCCGGACGTGCGCCAGTTGCCCGGAAGCCTGGAGAACATCTTCCGAGAGCTGCACACCGACCTCGGACTGCCCCGCCCCTCCAACGGTGACCTGACGCCCTGGACCCGGCAGGGCGTGCTGCTGCTGAACCGCGCGCTGACCACGGCTCCCCGCAAACCCGCGGCCCACCGGGGCAAGGGCTGGGAGGAAGTCACGGAGCAGGCCATCCGCGCCCTGGTGGCGCGCGGGAAGCCGCTGGTGTCCGTGCTGTGGGGCCGGGACGCCCGCAATCTGCGGCCCGTGCTCGGCGACCTCCCGGCCGTCGAGTCCGCGCACCCGTCACCCATGTCGGCCGACCGCGGCTTCTTCGGCTCGCGGCCGTTCAGCCGCACCAACGACCTCCTCGTCCGCCAGGGCGCGCAGCCGGTGGACTGGCAGCTCCCCTGAGCCGGGGACGCGTCCCGAACCACGGTGAGCGGGGGGAACCGCGATGCGCACGGGAAAGGCCCGTGCGCACCCGCGGTGGCTCAGCCGATGACCGCCGCCCGTACGCAGAGCACGTCCGGCAGATGCGATGCGAGCATCCGCCAGCTGTCGCCGTCGTCCGCGCTCGCGAAGAGCTCGCCGTTGCGATTGCCGAAGTAGACACCCGCCGGGTCCGCGTCGTCCGTGCACAGCGCGTCGCGCAGCACCGTCCCGTAGTGCGCCTCCTGCGGCAGCCCGGCCGACAGGGGCTCCCAGCTCGCCCCGGCGTCCGCCGTGCGGTAGACCCGGCAGCGGTTGCCGGCCGGCACCCGGTCGGAGTCCGCGGTGATGGGGAAGACGTACGCCGTGTCGGCGCGGTGCGGATGCGCGGCGGCGGCGAAACCGAAGGTCGAGGGCAGCCCCGCCCCGATGTCCGACCAGTTGGCCCCGGCGTCGTCGCTGCGGAACACCCCCCAGTGGTTCTGGAGGTACAGCCGGTCGGGATCGGCCGCGTCCTGCGCGATCTTGTGCACGCACTGGCCGAACTCCGGGTCGGGGTCGGGCAGGAAGACCGCCGACACCCCCTTGTTCGACGGTGTCCAGCTCGCCCCGCCGTCCACCGAGCGGAACACCCCGGCGGTCGACACGGCCACCGTCACGGCCCGGGCGTTCCGGGGGTCCGTGATGATCGTGTGGAGCCCCTCGCCGCCTCCGCCCGGCACCCACCGCGAGCGCGTGGGGTGCTCCCAGAGCGGCCGGACGAGCTCGAAGGACTCGCCCCGGTCCTCGGACCGGAACAGCGCCGCCGGTTCCGTTCCCGCGTACACCACGTCGGGCGCCTCGGCCCCGGCCGGACGCAGCTGCCAGACCCGCTCCAGCGAGGTGTCCGTGAACTCGGGGAACTTCACAGCGGGTTGCTTCGGCTCGACCCAGGTCGTGCCCAGGTCGTCGGAGTGGAAGACCGACGGGCCCCAGTGCGCGCTGTCCCCGCCGACCAGCAGCCGGGGGACCGGGCCCCGGGTGTCGATGGCGATCGAGTACACGGCCTGCGCGTTGAAGTGGGGTCCGTCGACCTCCCAGTCGCCGCCGCGCCTGCGGCCGATGAACAGACCTTTTCGTGTACCTACCGTGAGCAGTACGTCGGTCATGGCCGACACCTCCAGGACGCCGTTGTCTCAGATACGGGCCAGTGTGCACCCGACCACTGACAGTGGGCCCCAGCAGCGGCGTCACCGCAGGTCGGACGGCACGTTGGACGCTCGAACCCAGTCGGCCGCCATGGCGGAGTACCGTCGCCCGACGGGGCTGGAGAACGCGCCGGCGGCCGGTCGCGCACGAGGAAATGGAACCGCACGGTACGGAACGATCGTTTATAACAGCGGGAGCGATCAGCGGTACCGAAGCGAGGGGAGTGCGCCGGTGACCAACGGTGCGGTACGGATCGACGGGGACAGTCTGCTGCTGCCGGGCGGGGTACGGGTGCGTTTCGTGCGTACGCTGCGCCTGCCCGAGAAGGGAACGCACTCCCTCCCGCCGGGCCTGGGCCACTTCCCGCTGCGCAGGGTCGAGGACTACGCCGCCACGGTGCCGCGGGAGTGGCTGGCCAGAGGCGGCGTGATGCTGCCCGTGTACCTGCGCGAGGCGATGTGGCTGAGCTTCGCCGGCACCGTCGAGCCGGGCGCCCTCCAGGTGGCGGTGGGAAAGGTGTGCGCGGTCTCGGGCAAGCCGTGGAACAGCCGGTTGTCGCGGGGGCCGCAGAACTACCTCGTGCTGCCGCGCCAGCCCTGGCTCGACGGAATCAACTCCGGTACGGGCACGGTGCGGCAGTTCGTCGCGGTGCCGCTCGGACTGGGCGCGACGGTGGAGGGCCAGGTCACGGGCGAGGAGAAGTGGGGCGGACTGCAACTCCAGTCGTGGCCGCTCGCGGAGGGGCCCCTGGCCGCGTGGCGGGAGGAGCAGCGGCGGGCGGCGGAGCGCAGGGCCGCGATGCCGCCGCAGGCGGTGTACGGCGCGCCCGCTCCGGGGGCCCCGATGCCACCCCCGGCCATGATGTCCGCGCCCACCGGCGGCTATGGCGCCGCACCCGCGCCGCGGGCCGCGGCGGCGATGGGGCTGGGCGTGGGCGGTTCCATGCGCCAGGAGGTCTACAAGGACGACCGGCCCGCATCCGACTGGGCCGCCGAGCCGGCGGGCCGGGTCTTCGTCCACCTGGTCACCCCGCCGGAGTGGCGGCGGATCACGGGGGAGGAGCCGCCGCCGTCGCCCGTCGACCGGGCGGCGTACACCCGGGCGGGGCTCCCGTGGTTCGACTACTACGACGCCGACGGCGAGGACCTGGCGCCGACGGACGCGCTGGGCGGCGTGAAGCCGGTGGGTGAGTGGCTGGGCGACGACCACACACCGTGGCAACAGCCGTCCCCCCACCAGATTCACCCACTCGGCGACGCACCGGGCAAGCCGGTGACGGACGGCGACTGGTAGCGCGGCGAAGCGGCCGCGCCGGCGCGGGCGGCCGAGAGCGGGGAGTCCGCCGACGGTTCGGAGTGCCGCTGTCCCGTACTCCGAGCCCTCGGCCCCCCCCGGACCGAGGAACGGCAGAGCCCGTCGAGGCGGCGGCGGGGAGCGCTGCGGTCCGTACTCCGAACCGGCAGCCCGCACCGACATCGGATGCCGCGCGTAACGGGTCGGGCGACGGGTCGGGCGGGGGCGCTGCCTGCGCCACGCCACCGCCCGGCCGTTCACGGCGCCGCCGACCCCCGCGCCGGCGTGTACGCCCGCGGGGTCGCCGGCGGCCCGCCCACGACGCCGCGCCCCCCACCCGCCACCGAGGCGTACCCGGGCCCGCGCCCCCCGCGCCCGTCGTGCCCCCCGAGCCGTACCCGGGGGATCATGGAGGCCGGCCCCGCAGCGGCCATCGGCTCGGTCGCCGTGGGCGCGCGCGTTTGAGGAGAGTGAACATGCCCGACATCCGCCTGCACACGCCGGACGATCCCGCGGCCCTCGTGGAGGTCGCCCCGGGCCCGGCCGGCGACGCGGAGGCGGGGCAGGTCCACATCGGCGTACGGTCCGGTCAGGGCGTACAGGCCGGTCAGGACGTACGGGCCGGCCAGTACGTCCCCCTCGTCGCAGCGCCCGCGCAGGCGCGGGAACTGGCCGCCGCCCTGCTGCGGGCCGCCGACGACGCCGAGGCGCGGCTCAAGGACACCTTCCCCACCGTCAAGGCGGGCGAGCTGCGGCGCGGAGACGTGCGGACGGGGGAGCGCGTGATCACCGTGGAACGCGTCAGGGCCGACGGCGACACCGTCCACGTCACCTGGGCGTCGGACGGCGGACGCCAGTGGACCCAGAGCTACGCGGCGGACACCGACATCGCCCTGCGGCGACGCGCGTAACCCGCACCGCCGAAAATCCCACTCCCGCAGGGGAGTTGACCTGTCATGCGCACCTGCCTATGTTCACGTTCGGGATTGTGGTCAACGCCCGATATTTCGAACGAGCAACACCAGGAGCCCGTATGCGCAGTAACAGAAGGGGCGGACGCCGGCTCGTCGTCGCGTCCGCGGTCCTCACCGGCCTGACGGCCGCGCTCGTCGTCGCACCCACCGAGAAGCCGGCCGCCGCAGCGGTGGAGGCCGCCGTCGGAAGAAAGGCCGCCGAAGCTGAGCCCGTCGACTACTCGATCAGCGTCGACCCGACCCGCACGGGCCCGGCGATCGACGACTCGATGTACGGCGTGTTCTACGAGGACATCAACCACGCGGCGGACGGCGGGCTGTACGCCGAGCTCGTGCAGAATCGTTCCTTCGAGTACGACCCCGCCGACAACCGCGCGTACACCCCGCTCACCTCCTGGCAGGAGACCGCGAGCGGCGGAGCGGCCGGCACGGCTCGCGTCGTGGACGACGGCGAGCGCATGAACCCGCGCAACCGCCGCTATCTGCGGCTCGACCTGTCCGGAAACGGCGGTGGCGGCGCGGCGTTCGGCGTCGCGAACACGGGCTACAACGAGGGGATCGCCGTCCGCGCCGGCAAGAAGTACGACTTCTCGGTCTGGGCCCGCACCGACCGACCCGGCAGCGGCACGCCGCTCGGCGTGGAACTGCGCGCCGGGGACGGCGGCGCCACCCCGCTGGCGAAGCCCCTGCGCATCACCGCACGCGGCGACCGCTGGACGAAGTACACCGGAACGCTCACCGCCCGCACCAGCAGCGGCGCGGGGCGGCTCGCCGTCACCGCCGCCGGCGGCGGCACCGTACGGCTCGACATGGTCTCGCTCTTCCCCCGCGACACCTACAAGGGCCGGCCCAACGGGCTGCGCAAGGACCTCGCCGAGAAGATCGCCGCCCTGGAACCCGGATTCCTGCGTTTCCCGGGCGGCTGCCTGGTGAACACCGGCAGCCACGAGGCGTACGAGGCGCCGGACTTCGAGCGCAGGCGCTCCTACCAGTGGAAGGACACCGTCGGCCCGGTCGAGGAGCGGCCGGTGAACGCCAACTTCTGGGGCTACAACCAGACGTACGGCCTCGGCTACTACGAGTACTTCCAGTACGCCGAGGACATCGGCGCGATGGCCCTGCCCGTGGTCCCCGCCCTCGTCACCGGCTGCGGTCAGAACAGGGCGACCGACGACCCGGCACTGCTCCGCCGCCACATCCGGGACACACTCGACCTCATCGAGTTCGCCAACGGTCCTGTGACCTCCCCGTGGGGCAGGAAGCGCGCGCAGATGGGCCACCCCAAGCCCTTCGGCCTCACCCACCTGGAGGTCGGCAACGAGGAGAACCTCCCCGACGAGTTCTTCGCGCGCTTCACCGCGTTCCGCGAGGCCATCGAGGCCGAGCACCCCGGCATCACCGTCATCAGCAACTCCGGCCCCGACGACAGCGGGACCGTCTTCGACCGCGCCTGGCAGCTGAACCGCGACGCCGGCGTAGCCATGGTCGACGAGCACTACTACAACAGCCCGCAGTGGTTCCTGGAGAACAACGAGCGGTACGACGCCTACGACCGCGAGGGCCCCAAGGTCTTCCTCGGCGAGTACGCGTCGCTCGACAACCGCTTCTCCAACGCCCTGGCCGAAGCCGCCTTCATGACCGGCCTCGAACGCAACGCGGACGTCGTCGAGCTCGCCTCGTACGCCCCGCTCCTCGCCGACACCAACGACACGCAGTGGCGGCCGAACATGATCTGGTTCGACAACACCGCCTCCTGGGGCAGCGCCAGCTACGAGACGCAGAAGCTGTTCATGAACAACGTGGGCGACCAGGTGGTACCGAGCAGGGCGTCCGGCTCCCCCGCCGCGACCGGCCCCATCACCGGAGCCGTGGGCCTGTCCACCTGGGCCACGGCGGCGGCGTACGACGACGTGAGCGTCACGTCGGCGGCCGGGGCCGGACTCTTCGCCGACGACTTCTCCGGCGACGACAGCCGCTGGACCAGGGCTGCCGGCACCGGCTCGTGGTCCGTGCGGGACGGGGCGTACGTCCAGTCCGACGTGTCGGCCGAGAACACCCTCGTCACGGCGGGCGACCCGGCGTGGCACGACTACGACCTGAAGCTCAGGGCCACCAAGCAGTCCGGCAAGGAGGGCTTCCTGATCGCCTTCGGGGTCAAGGACACCGGCAACTACTACTGGTGGAACCTCGGAGGTTGGAACAACACCCGTTCCGTCGTCGAGAAGGCCGTGGGCGGCGCCAAGCAGACCCTCGTGGAGCGCGGTACGACGATCGAGACCGGCCGCGCGTACGACGTCAGGGTCCAGGTACGCGGCCGGCAGGTCACCCTCTTCCTGGACGGCCGGGAGTGGGGGAGCTTCACCGACGACAAGGCGGCCGAACCGTTCCGCCAGGTCGTCACCCGCGACAAGGCCACCGGCGAGCTCGTCGTCAAGGTCGTCAACGCCCAGGACGCGCCCGCCCGTACCAAGATCGACCTCGGCCGGGAGACCACCGTCGTGTCGCCCAGGGCGCGTCTGACCACGCTCCAGGGGGCGCCCGACGCCGTCAACACACCGACCGACCGGCCGATCAAACCGGAGCGCTCCACCCTCGACGGGGTGGACAACACCTTCACGCACACCTTCCCCGCCCACTCGGTCACCTTCATGCGCATCAGGACCGACTGAGACCCCGCGCACGCCAAGGCCCCCTGCCGCCGGCAGGGGGCTTCGGCGCGCGGATCAGCGTGCCGAGAAGGCGTGCACCGTGGTGGAGCGGTACGTCGTTCCCGGGCGCAGCACCGTCGACGGGAACGACGGCTGGTTGGGCGAGTCCGGGAAGTGCTGCGACTCCAGGCACAGCCCGTCGCCCTGCCGGTACAGCCGTCCCGACGTTCCCGCGAGTGTGCCGTCGAGGAAGTTGCCGCTGTAGAACTGCATGCCCGGCTCGGTCGTGTGCATCCTCATCACCCGCCCGGATTCCGGATCGCCGAGGGTCAGCGCGTATCCGGGCTTGGCGGTGCTGCCCTTGTCCAGCACCCAGTTGTGGTCGAGCCCTTGTCCGTACAGCACCTGCTGGTGCGGTACCCGGGCCCGCTCGCCGATCGTCCTCGCCCGCCGGAAGTCGAACGGCGTTCCCGCGACGCGCGCCAGCTCGCCGGTGGGGATGAGCGTCGAGTCGACGGGTGTGTAGCGGGAGGCGGCCAGCTCCAGCGTGTGACCGTCGACGGAGCCGCTCCCCTCGCCCGCGAGGTTGAAGTACGTGTGACTGGTGAGGTTGACGACCGTCGCCCGGTCCGTGGTGGCCTCGTAGTCGATCCGCCAGGCCCCGCGCGCGGTCAGCGTGTACGTGACCTTCACCTTCAGCGTGCCGGGGTAGCCCATCTCGCCGTCCGGACTGGTCCGCCTCAGCACGAGCCCGTGGTCGGCCCCCCTGCTGAAGGGCTCCACGTCCCAGATCTGCTTGTCGAAGCCCTTGTCGCCGCCGTGCAGGCTGTTCGGGCCGTCGTTCAGGGGAAGCTGGTACGTGCGCCCGTCGAGCGTGAAGCGGCCCTTGGCGATGCGGTTGCCGTAGCGCCCGATCAGGGCTCCGAAGTACGGCGACCCGGCGACGTAGTCGTCGAGGTTGTCGAAGCCCAGCGAGATGTTCGCCGCCGCTCCGCGCCGGTCCGGGACCTCCAGCGACTGGACGATCCCGCCGTACGAGAGAACCTTCAGCCGGGTCCCGCCGTTGGCGACGGTCCAGCGGTACACCTTCGTGCCGTCGGCCAGCCGGCCGAAGAGTTCCCGTGCGGCGGGCTGTGCCGATGGGGCCGCGTACGCCGTGCCCGTCGCGGCCAGGCCCGCGGCGGCTGCCGCTCCCGCCGCCGCTCCTGCCAGTACCGTGCGTCTGCTCGTGCTCATCGTGGTGTTCCCTTCGGGGAGTTATGAACCGACCTTGCGCTTGTTCCACACGTCGAACCCGACCGCCGCCAGCAGCACCAGACCCTTGATGACCTGCTGGTAGTCCGTACCGATGCCGACCAGCGACATGCCGTTGTTCAGCACGCCCAGCACCAGCCCGCCGATGATCGCGCCGAAGACCGTGCCGACGCCGCCGCTCATCGACGCGCCGCCGATGAACGCCGCGGCGATCGCCTCCAGTTCGAAGTTGACGCCGGCCTGCGGTACGCCCGCGTTCAGCCGGGCCGCGTACACGACCCCGGCCAGGGCCGCGAGCACGCCCATGTTCACGAAGACCAGGAAGGTGACGCGCTTGTCCTTGACGCCCGACAGCTTCGCCGCCGCCTGGTTGCCGCCCAGCGCGTACACGTGCCGTCCGACGACCGCGTTGCGCATCACGAACCCGAATCCGATCAGCAGCACCGCGAGCAGCAGCAGCACCACGGGTACGCCCCGGTAGCTGGCCAGCGTCAGGGTGAAGGCCAGGACGGCCGCCGCCATGGCCGCGCACTTGGCGAGGAACAGCGACCGCGGCAGCACGTCCAGCTCGTAGTTCAGCTGCCTGCGCCGGTCGCGGACCTCCTGCGCCAGCGCGAAGACGAGCAGCACGAGCCCCAGCAGCAGGGTGAGGTTGTGGTAGTTGGTGTCCGGGCCGAGGGACGGGAGGTAGCCCGTGGAGATCTTCTGGAAGCCCTCGGGGAACGGGCCGATGGAGCGCGAGCCGAGGAAGATCTGCGTACCGCCCCTGAAGAGCAGCATGCCGGCCAGTGTGACGATGAACGACGGGATGCCGACGTACGCGATCCAGAAGCCCTGCCAGGCGCCGGCGACGGCTCCGATGACCAGCGCGATCACGGTCGCGAGCACCCAGGGCACGTCGTGCTCGACCATCATCACCGCGCACGCGGCGGAGACGAACGCGGCTAGCGAGCCGACCGACAGGTCGATGTGGCCCGAGATGATGACGATCATCATGCCGATGCCCAGGACCAGGATGTAGCTGTTCTGGAGGACCAGGTTGGTGACGTTGTTCGGCTGGAGGAGTACGCCGTCGGTCCAGATCGCGAAGAGTACGACGATCAGCGCCAGAGCGATGAGCATGCCGTACTGGCGCATGTTGCGGCGCATGGTTTCCAGCAGCAGCGTGCTGACCGCGGAACCGCGCGGTCCGGGCGGAGCGGTCTGCCGCCCCGGCTTCTCGGTGGTGACCGGGCTGCCCATCGCTCTTACCTCTTGTCCATGGTCATGTGACGCATCAGTACTTCCTGGGTCGCGTCCGCGCGCTCGATCTCGCCGGTCAGCCGGCCGGCGGACATCGTGTAGACGCGGTCGCACATGCCGAGCAGTTCGGGGAGTTCGGAGGAGATGAACACGACGGCCTTGCCTTCGGCGGCCAGGCGGTCGATCACGCTGTAGATCTCGAACTTCGCACCGACGTCGATGCCCCGGGTCGGCTCGTCGAGGATCAGCACCTCCGGCCCCGCGAAGATCCACTTGCTGAGGACGACCTTCTGCTGGTTGCCGCCGGAGAGCCGGCCCACCTGCTCGAAGACGGTCGGCGCCTTGATGTTCATGCTGCGGCGGTACGACTCCGCGACGCGCGTCTCCTCGTGCTCGTCGACGACGCCGCGCCGGGCCACCTTGGGCAGGGCGCTCAGGGTGATGTTGCGGCCGATGGTGTCGATGAGGTTGAGCCCGTAGTGCTTGCGGTCCTCGGTGACGTACGCGATGCCGTGGCCGATCGCCTCCGGGACGGTCCTGGTGCGGATCTCCGCGCCGTCCTTCAGGACGGTGCCGCTGATGTTCCTGCCGTACGACCGTCCGAACACGCTCATCGCGAGTTCGGTGCGCCCTGCCCCCATCAGTCCGGCGATGCCGACGATCTCGCCCCGGCGCACGCTAAGGGAGACGCCGTCGACGACCTTGCGCTGCTGGTCGATGGGGTGGTGCACGGTCCAGTCGCGGACTTCGAGGGCGGGGTGGGCGCCCGGATCCCCCTCGTACGGGGTCCGCTCGGGAAAGCGGTGGTCGAGGTCGCGGCCGACCATGCCGCGGATGATCCGCTCCTCGGTGGTCTCCGGAGCCCTGACGTCCAGCGTCTCGATGGTCCGGCCGTCGCGGAGGATGGTGACCGAGTCGGCCACCTCGGCGATCTCGTTGAGCTTGTGCGAGATGATGATCGAGGTGATGCCCTGTTCCTTCAGCTCCTTGATCAGTCGCAGGAGCTGCGCCGAGTCCGCGTCGTTGAGCGCGGCCGTCGGCTCGTCGAGGATCAGCAGCTTCACCTCCTTGGCCAGCGCCTTCGCGATCTCGACGAGCTGCTGCTTGCCCACCCCGATGTCCGCGACGCGGGTCTGCGGATGCTCGCGCAGGCCCACCCGCCGCAGCAGCGCCGCGGCGTGCTTCAGCGTCTCGTTCCAGCTGATGACCCCCCGGCGGGCGTGCTCGTTGCCGAGGAAGATGTTCTCGGCGAGGGAGAGGTACGGCACCAGGGCGAGCTCCTGATGGATGATCACGATGCCGTGCGCCTCGCTGGCCCGGATGTCCTTGAACGCGCAGTGCTCGCCGTCGAAGAGGATGTCCCCCTCGTAACTGCCGTGCGGATGCACGCCGCTGAGGACCTTCATCAGCGTCGACTTCCCGGCGCCGTTCTCCCCGCAGACCGCGTGCACCTCGCCGCGCGCCACCGTCAGCGTCACGTCGGACAGCGCCTTGACGCCGGGGAACGTCTTGACGATCGAGCGCATCTCCAGGACGGGCGGCGCCGGTGCCGGCCCCGCCGTCACAGGTCGCTCGCCTTGATGTAACCGGAGTCGACGAGAACGGACCGGTAGTTGGTCTTGTCGACGCTCACCGGGTCGAGCAGGAAGGCGGGCACGACCTTCGTCTCGTTGTCGTACGTCTTGGTGTCGTTGACCTCGGGCTTCTTGTCGTTCAGTACGGCGTCGGCCATCTGCACGGCCTGCTTGGCCAGCGCCCGGGTGTCCTTGTAGACGGTCTGCGTCTGCTGCCCGGCGATGATCGACTTCACCGAGGCCACCTCGGCGTCCTGCCCGGTGACGACGGGGTACGGCTTGGCCGCCGTCCCGTAACCGTCCGACTTCAGCGCGGACAGGATGCCGATGGAGATGCCGTCGTACGGGGAGAGGACGGCGTCCACGTCCTGCGATCCGTACGCCTTGGTGAGCAGGTCGTCCATGCGCTTCTGCGCGGTCCCGCCGTCCCAGCGCAGGGTCGTGACCTGGTCGAGCTTGGTCTGGCCGCTCCGCACGACGATCTTCTTGCTGTCGATGTACGGCTTGAGGGTCTTCCACGCGCCCTGGAAGAAGTAGCGGGTGTTGTTGTCGTCGGGCGAGCCGGCGAACAGCTCGACGTTGAACGGCCCCTTCTTGCCGCCGTCCTCGAGCCCCAGCTTGTCGATGATGTACGTCGCCTGGAGGACTCCGACCTTCTCGTTGTCGAAGGAGGCGTAGTAGTCGACGTTCGGGGTGCCGAGGACCAGGCGGTCGTAACTGATGACCTTGACGCCCTGGTCGGCGGCCTGACGCAGGACGTCGCCCAGCGCGCGGCCGTCGATGGCCGCGACCACCAGCACGTCCACGCCCTTGGTGATCATGTTCTCGATCTGTGAGACCTGCTGGTCGACGTCGTCCTCGCCGTACTGGAGGTCCGTCTTGTAGCCGAGCTTCTTGAACTGCTCGACCATGTTGTTGCCGTCGGCGATCCACCGTTCCGAGGACTTCGTCGGCATCGCTATGCCGATCGTGCCGCCCCCGCCGGACTTCTTCTCCTTGCTGCCGCCCTCGGCGTTCTGTCCGCAGGCGGCGAGGGAGAGGGCGAGTGCGGTGGCGGTGAGGGCGGTAGCGGCCCGGGATGTGCGTCGCATCATGACGGATCAGTCCTTCGCGGGGGTGGTGGCGGTGGCGGCGGTCGTGGTGGCGGGGAAGCGGTGGAGGGGGCCGGGCAGCCGGGAGCCGAGCGGCGACATCCCGCCGTCGGCGCCGTGGCGGGCCAGGAGGTCGAGTACGAGACGGCCGCGGCGGACGCGCTCCCGGGCGCCGGCCAGGGCGGTGTCGCGCAGCTGCGCGCCGTACGGGTAGATGCCGGGCGACTTGGACAGGCCGAACTTGAGGTAGAGGGGCGCGCCGCGGCGGATCAGCTCGGCCGTCTCGTACATGCGGACGTAGCCGCCGAGGTCGTCGGGCGCCTCCACGTAGAGGTCCATGGGCGCGCGGCTGGCCCGGCGGATCTCGGTGAAGTGGGCGAGGGCGAGGTCGGAGGGGATGTTGACGGAGTCCGCGCCGAGCCGTTCGTAGACGGCGTACGAGGCGGGGTTGACCGGGCCGATCAGCGCGGACACCTTGAGAGTGGTGTCGGCGGGCAGCAGCCCGTCCGCGCGCATCCGGTGCAGCGTCCACAGCACGCCCTCGTCGGCGACGAGCAGGCACTTCACGCCGAGCGCGGTGGCCCGCAGGGCGTCCTCGACGCACCCGGCGAGCGCGTCGTGGCCACGGGCACGCAGCCCGGCGCCGCCCGAGTCGGTGCGGGTGGCGGCGCCGATGTCCCAGGTGCCCCGCGGCCCGGTGAACAGGCAGAGCTCGATGTCGCGTTCGGCGCAGGACTCCACCATCTCGGTGATGTCGCCGTCGGTGAGCATCCAGACGCCGCTGCCCTGGCTGATCCGGTGGACCGGTACGTCGAGCCGCGCGCTCTCCTCGAGGACGACGGCGAGAGCCTCGGGGCCCTCAACGGACGGGATCTCCGTACGCCAGGTGCCCCCGTCCGGGAAGGCGTGCGGGGAGGTGTCGGCGGGGTTGTCGTCCGGGGCGGCGTGCCCCAGGCGGGCCAGGGCTTCGGCGCCGGGGCGGCGGGGGGTCGACGGGGACGGGGCTGTCACGGGACTCCTTGGTGGCGGTTCGGTATGTCGGACGAGGTTCGGGTGCGTGGGTACGGCGATGCGCGTCCGCTGTGCGGGGCCGGTGCGCTCCCCGTGGGGGAGGCCGGGTTCCGTGTGTCCGGCCGGAACGCGGGACGGGGCAGGAGCGCGCCGTCCTACGGGCGGAGCAGCACCTTCCCGGTCTTCGGGTCGCCGCCGCCGACCAGGGCGACCGCGTCCGTGAACCTCTCCAGGGGGAACTCGTGCGTGATCAGCGGCGCGGGGTCGATCAGACCGGCGCCGAAGGCCCGTACGGCGAACGACCAGGCGGAGGACGGCGCGCCGAAGACGGACCGCACGGTGAGCTGGCTGAGCGACAGGTGCACCGGGTCGATGCCCGCCGCCCCCGGCGCGAACATGCCGGTGAGGACGACCCGGCCGCCCCGCCGGGCCAGCAGGCACGACGACGCCGCGGTGGACGGCGCTCCGGCGGTCTCGATCACCAGGTCGTACCGTCCGGCCCGTTCGGCGGCCTCCTGCGGCGACAGGGCGTCGCTCGCCCCGAACTCCAGGGCCCGTACGCCCCGTTCCTCGCGGGGGTCGACCACGGCCAGCTCGCCGGGGCTCCCGGCGGCCAGCAGCTGGACCGCCAGCAGTCCGAGCGTGCCCGCCCCCACGACCGCCACCCGCTCGCCCGCCTCGGCGCGCCCCGCCCGTACGGCGGCGGCCACCACCGCGGCGGGCTCCAGCAGCGCGGCGGCCCGCAGGTCCGCGTCGTCGGCGAGCGGATGCAGCAGCCGGGCCGGCACGACGACATGGTCCGCGAACGCGCCGGGCCGGGTGAAGCCCGTCTCGTCGTACCCGGCCGTGCACAGTGACGTCTCGCCGCTGCGGCACCGCGCGCACGTGCCGCACGTACGGAACCCCTCGGCCACCGTCCGGCGCCCCACGAGCCCGCCGTCGACTCCCGGACCCGCCGCCTCCACCGTTCCGGACCACTCGTGCCCGGGAACCACCGGATAGCGCACGTACGCCGCGTCGCGACGGCCGTCGTACACCTCCCGGTCGCTCATGCAGATCCCGGCGGCGGCGACCCGCACCAGGACCTCGCCGGGTCCCGGCTCGGGCGGCGGCCCGGTCACCAGCCGGTGCTCCCCGGGCCGCTCGACCACGAGCGAACGGCTGCTCACTTCGGCCGCCTCCGCTCCCAGCCCTCGGCCCACAGGTCGAACCGCGCCTGCTGCTGCGGGAACTCGGCGGCCGCCGCCACGTCGAACTCCACCCCGAGGCCGGGGGCCTCGGACACCGCGAAGTACCCGTCGACGACCTCGGGCGCTCCGCGCACGACCTTCTTGATCTCCGCGTCCGCGAAGTCGTTGAAGTGCTCCAGGATCTTGAAGTTGGGCGTGCAGGCGGCCAGTTGGAGGCTCGCGGCGGTCAGCACGGAACCGCCCACGTTGTGCGGCGCCACCTGCACGTAGTGCGTCTCGGCCGTCGCGGCGAGCTTCCGGGCCTCCAGGATGCCGCCGATGTGGCCGACGTCCGGCTGGATGATGTCGGCCGCCTGCGACTCGAACAGCTCGCGGAACTCGATCCGGTCGTGGATGCGCTCCCCGGTGGCCACCGGCATGTCCACCTTGGCCGCGACCTTCTCCAGCGCCTTGAGGTTCTCCGGCGGAACCGGCTCTTCCAGCCAGGCCGGCCGGAAGGGGGCCAGTTCGTGGGCGAGGCGGACCGCCGTCGCGGGGGAGAAGCGCCCGTGCATCTCCAGCATGAGCTCGGCCTCGGGGCCGATGGCGTCCCGTACGGCTTCGATGAGCGAGACCGCGTAGAGCGTTCCCGCGTGGTCGAGTTCGTAGTGGCCGGTGCCGAACGGGTCGATCTTCAGTGCGCGGTAGCCCCGGTCGACGACCGCCCGCGCGGCCTTGTGGTACGCCTCGGGGGTGCGCTCCGTGGTGTACCACCCGTTGGCGTACGCCTTGACCTTGTCGGTGACCTTGCCGCCCAGCAGCTGCCAGACCGGGACGCCGAGCGCCTTGCCCTTGATGTCCCAGCAGGCCATCTCCACCACGGCGATGCCCGACATGACGATCTCGCCGGCCCGCCCGTAGTCGCCGTACTTCATGCGGCGGACGAGGTCCTCCACGGCGAAGGGGTCGGACCCCGCGATGTGGTTGGCCTCGGCCTCCCGGAGATAGCCGACCAGCGCGTCGGTGTGGCCGAGCATCCTGGTCTCGCCGACGCCCGTGAGGCCTTCGTCCGTGTGGACGACGACATAGGTGAGATTGCGCCAGGGTGTCCCGACGACATGCGTGCTGATTCCCGTAATACGCAAGGCAGTTGCCCCTCGGATCTGTTCGAGATTTCGTCACACGTTCGAAATGCTGGCGTGACCGTAATCAGCACCTCAAGGGGGTGTCAATGGCTTGCGCAGGGTCAGGTGCTGCCCATTGCCGGGCGAACGGGCGTGTGGTTAGCCTGTGTTCGTCATACCGGCCAATGGTCGGGGTTTCGAACGGAAGGGGTGGGTGGCCGATCATGGGACGACTGGTCCCGGCGGTGACGAGGTCGCTGGACATACTGGAGCTGTTCCTGGAGGGGGACGGCACCCTGTCCGCGCCGGACGTCACGCGCAAACTCCAACTGCCCCGCACCACCGTGCACGAGCTGCTCACCACGCTCGCCGCGCGCTCCTACGTGGTGCCCGTCCCCGACCAGCCCGGGCGCTACCGGCTCGGGGTGCGCACGTACCAGCTCGGCAGCCGGTACGCCGAACAGCTCGACCTCGCGGCGGAGGGGCAGCAGGTGGCCCGCGAAGTGGCCGAGACCTGCGACGAGACCGTGCACGTCGCCATCCTGGAGGACGCCGACGTCATCTACATCGCGAAGGTGGACTCCACGCACGCCGTGCGGATGGTCTCGGCCGCCGGCCGCAGGCTGCCCGCGCACTGCACCTCCGTCGGCAAGATGCTGCTCGCCTCGCTGCCGGAGGCGGAACTCGAAGCGCGGGTCGAAGGCCGGTCCTTCGCCGCCATGACGCCCAACAGCATCACCGATCCGGGCGCTCTGCGCTCCGCCCTCGCCGAGATCAGGGAACGCGGCCTCGCGTTCGAGCACCGGGAGTCGAACCCGGACGTGAGCTGTGTGGCCGCGCCGGTGCGCGACAGCGCGGGGCGGGTGGTCGCCGCGCTGTCCATCTCCGTGCCCATGATCCGGTGGAGCGAGGCGCGGGAGGCCGAGCTGGCCGAACTCGCCGCCAAGGGCGCGGCCGACCTGTCGGTCCGCCTGGGGCACCGGGTCCGGCCGTGACGCGGCAGGCCGTACGGGTCGCGGTGCGGGAACGGGCGGCCCTCGGTGAAGGGCCCACCTGGGACGCGGCGGCGGGCCGGCTGATATGGGTGGACATCCTGTCCTCGCGCGTCCACACCTACGACCCGGTGAGCGGCCGCCGTACGGTCATGGCCACCGAGCAGCACGTCGGCGCGGCCAAGCCGCGCGCGGGTGGCGGCCTGGTCGTCAACCTCCGCGACGGAACGGGCCTGTACGGGCCGGACCTGTCCTTCTCGTGGCTGGTGCGCGACCCCGCGCCGGGCCGCCGCGGCAACGACGCGGCCGTCGCCCCCGACGGGGCGCTGTGGGCGGGCACCATGCGGTACGACGAGGCGCCGGGCGGCGGCGGCCTGACCCGGATAGCGCCGGACGGCACGGTGGCGCGGGCCGCGACCGCGGCGGTCAGCAACGGCACGGGCTGGAGTCCCGACGGGCGCCTCATGTACTACGCCGACTCGCCCACCCGCCGCATAGACGTCTTCGACATGGCCGGCGAGCGCGCGGTGAACCGGCGCGCCTGGGTGACGGTCGAGGAGGGAGCGGGTTACCCGGACGGCCTGACCGTCGACGCCCAAGGCTGCGTCTGGGTGGCGCTGTGGGACGGGGCGGCGATCCGCCGCTACACGCCGGACGGGCGGCTCGACCGGGTCTTTCCGCTGCCCGTGCGCCGGCCGACGGCCTGCGCTTTCGGCGGGGCGGGCCTGAGTGACCTGTACGTCACCACGGCAGCCGTCGGCCTGGCCCGCCCCCACCCGCTCTCCGGCTCCCTGCTGGTTCTGCCGAGCGCGGGCCGGGGTCTGCCCGGCACGGCCTTCGGAGGATGAGCCGGAGGGCGACGGGAGTGCGACCGGACTCGTTGTACGAAGGGCTTCGTAATTGGATGGCCGTCGTAGTACGGTGGGTCTCGTAGTACGGCGACTCTCGTAGTACGGCGCGCTTCGTATGACGAAGTGCGGCGTACCCAGCGTACGAGCCGTCGGCCCAGCCGTACCCCGCTGAAACGGAGTCCTTCGTGAGTGCCCTCTTCGAGCCGATGACCCTGCGTTCGCTGACGGTTCCCAACCGCCTCTGGATGGCCCCCATGTGCCAGTACAGTGCGGACGCCTTCGGACCGGACGCCGGAGTCGCGGGCGACTGGCACTTCGCCCACTACGGAGCCCGCGCCGCCGGCGGCACCGGTCTGATCCTCGTGGAGGCCACGGCGGTGAGCCCCGAAGGCCGCATCAGCCCCGCCGACCTCGGTATCTGGAACGACCGCCAGGCCGCGGCGCTCCGCCGCATCACGTCCTTCCTGGAGCAGCAGGGCACGGTCCCGGGCATCCAGCTGGCGCACGCCGGCCGCAAGGCGTCCACGGACCGCCCCTGGCGCGGCGGGGCGCCCCTGATCGACGACCCCGAGGCATGGCAGCCCGTCGCGCCGAGCCCCTTGGCGTACAGCGAGACCCATGCGGTGCCCACCGAGCTCACGACCGACCGGATCGAGGAGCTCGTCGGCCTGTTCGCCGACGCGGCGCGGCGGGCCCTCGCGGCCGGCTTCAAGGTGGCCGAGATCCACGGCGCCCACGGCTACCTGATCGGCGAGTTCCTCTCCCCGCACAGCAACCGCCGCACCGACCGCTACGGCGGTTCCTTCGAGAACCGCACGCGCTTCGCCCTGGAGGTCGTGGACGCCGTGCGGGCCGTGTGGCCCGACGAACTGCCGCTGTTCTTCCGCATCTCGGCCACCGACTGGCTGACCGAGAACCCCGAGGACGAGCGGACCGGCTGGACCGGCGACGACACCGTCCGCTTCGCCCGGGAACTGCGGGCGCACGGCGTCGACCTGCTCGACGTCTCCTCCGGCGGACTCGCGCCCGCCGCGCGGATCCCCGTCGGTCCCGGCTACCAGGTGCCCTTCGCCGAGCGGGTCCGCGCCGAGACCGGTATGCCCGTCGCCGCGGTCGGCCTGATCACCGACCCCGTGCAGGCCGACAAGATCCTCGCCGACGGCCGGGCGGACGCCGTACTGCTCGGCCGGGAGCTGCTGCGCGACCCCTCGTTCGCCCTGCACGCCGCACGTGCGCTGGGCGGCGAGGTGCACGTGCCCGACCAGTACGGCTGGGCGGTCTGAGCGCGGTGCGACGCGGACGGTGCGTGCGTCCCGCCGCACCGTCCCGGCCGTTCCCGGGAACGTCGATACGCGTTCCCCGGCATGTGTCGACGCCGTTCCCGGGAACGCCGGGAAGCGCTCCCCGGCACGTCCAGAAGACGCCCCCGTAACTACGAAGGGCGTCGTACGATAGGTGCCCCGGACGAACTGGAGACGTCGTGACCACCGCCACGAGCACGCGTGAACTCGCGCACCCCACGCGCGACGAGATCCGTCTCGAAGGGGTCCTGCACGCGCTCTCCGACCCGATGCGTCTGCTCATCGTGCGCGAGATGGCGGTGGCCGAGACCGACCTGGCCTGCTCGTACTTCACCCTCCCCGTCACGAAGTCGACGACCACCCACCACTTCCGGGTCCTGCGGGAGAGCGGCGTCATCCGTCAGGCGTACCGGGGCACCGCCAAGCTCAACGGACTGCGCCGCGAAGACCTGGACGCGCTCTTCCCCGGCCTCATCGAGCGGGTCCTGGAGGCGGCCGCCCTGGAGGCGGACCGGCTCGGCACCGACGGCTGACGGCGCCGCGGGCGCGGAGAGCGGCTCGGGCGTGGCGCGGCGGCACGCCGGTTCCGCTCCACCGCCGCCGCCCGGCGCTCTCCGCCCGGCTGTCAGCCGCCGCCGTGCGCGGCGGCCAGCAGGCCCGCCCAGTCGTGGAGCTTCACCGACCGCCGGCCCAACGAGACGCCCAGCGCCGCCTCCGCCGCCTCGATCGCCCGCCAGTCGTCCCACACCACCGGCCGGACGCCCGACTCCCGCAGCGCGGCCAGCGGGTCGTCCGCGACCGGGCGCCCGGCGAGCGCCCCCGCGTCCGCCAGGAGTGAGGCCACCGTCTCCTTGGCGCACGGCCGGTTCGTGCCGATGACGCCGGTCGGGCCCCTCTTGATCCAGCCCGCCACGTACTCGCCCGGCGACGCCGCACCGTCCCGCAGGACGCGTCCCGCGGCGTGCGGCACCGTGCCGTTCCCGGGATCGAACGGCAGCCCGGGAAGCGGCGCTCCCCGGTAGCCCACCGACCGCAGCACGAGCTGCGCCTCGATGTCCTCGTACGTTCCGGTGCCCCGAACGCCGCCGCTTCCGTCGGGCACCGTGCGCTCGAAGCGCACGCCCGCCGTCCGCCCGTTCTCCTCCAGTACCTCCACCGGCCGCAGGAAGAACCGCAGCCGGATGCGGCGCGCCCGCTGCTCGCCGTCACCGGCGGCCCATGCCCTCAGCACCTCCACATTGCGCCGGTTCACGGCCGGCAGGCCGGCCGCGGCGGCCGTCGCGGGATCGGCGTACGCCGGGTCCAGGGCGAGCTCGTGCGGCCGTACGACGACTCCGGCGTCCGGCAGCGTGCCCAGCTCCCGCAGCTCCTTGGTGGTGAACTTCGCCTGCGAAGGCCCGCGCCGCCCCACCATGTGCACGTCGCGCACCCGGCTGTTCGCCAGCGCGTCGAGCGCCGGCTGCGGCACGTCGGTGGCCAGCAGCTCGTGCGCGCTCCGCGCCAGGATCCTGGCCACGTCCACCGCCACGTTCCCCACCCCGACGACGACGGCCGAACGCGCGCCCAGCACGAAGCCGTTCGCGGACGCGTCCGGGTGCGCGCTGTACCAGGAGACGAAGTCGGTGGCGGACCAGCTGCCCGGCAGGTCCTCCCCGGGGATGCCGAGCCTGCGGTCGGTCGCCGCCCCCACGCAGTACACCACCGCGTGGTAGAGCTCCCGCAGCCGTGCGCAGGTGAGGCCCGCCGCGCCCACCTCGGCATGGCCGACGAAGGTGATCCGCTCGTTCTCCAGAACGGTGCGCAGGCTTCCCTGGAGCGACTTGATCTTCTCGTGGTCCGGTGCGACGCCGTAGCGCACCAGTCCGTACGGACACGGCAGCCGGTCCAGGACGTGCACGTGCACGTCGGGCACGGCGTCCTGCTGTACGAGGGCCTGAGCGGCGTAGACCCCGCTGGGGCCCGAGCCGATGACTGCGACGCGAAGCACGGGGGCTCCTTCCCGCAAGGGTCTCCAGCATGGCACCGATCGGCGGGCCGGGGGAGATGCTCTGAGGGAGTGCCTTGCAGCGTCCCGCGTGCGCGCCGTGGCGGGCCCCGCGCGGGGTGGGGTTATCTTCTCACCGTGCTGGAAAGTACCTTTTTTGACGTTAACAACCATTATGAACCGAATGCGGTCGCGCCGGAACGGCCCGCCTGGTTCAACGTCCGCCTCACCTTCGCCGACGGTGCCCGGATCGACGTGCTCGCCGAGATGTCCGAGCGGCGGATCACGGTCGAGGAGGTGCGCGCGGACCTGCCGCTGGACGGCTTCACGGCGTCCGCCGAATGGGTCGAGGGGCCGCTGGGCGGTGGCCGCCGCGTGGTCGACGAGGCTCCCCGGCCGGCCGCGGAGGCGGTGCCCGAGCCCAGGCAGCCGCCCGCCGGCCGGGCCCGCCCGGCCTGGCCCGGCGGCCGGGCCGGCCGCCGCATCGCCGCCGAGGCGTACCGGGCGGCGCAGCAGGCCGGGCAGGATCCGGTGCTCGCCGTGATGTGCGCGACGGGGCGCAGCCGGCGCAGATCGCTGCGGCTCATCGCGGGCGCGCGCGAGGAGGGCAGCCTGCCCCCGCGCCGCCACCGCCGTTAGGGGCCGCGGAGCCGGCTACCGCATGTCGCGCATCCGGCCGATCTCGGAGGTCTGCTGCGCGATCACGTCGGTCGCCATCTCCTCGACCTGGACGTTGTTCCCCTGGGTGAGGACCTCGGTCGCCATCGCGACCGCCCCCTCGTGGTGAACGATCATCAGCTTCAGGAAGAGCCGGTCGAACTCCTCGCCCTCGGCGGCGCGCAACTTCGCGAGCTGGTCGTCCGTGGCCATGCCGGGCATCGACCCGTGGTCGTGCCCGCCCTTGTGCTTCTCACCGCCGTTGTTGGCGAGCCAGCCCCGCATGGCGTCGATCTCCGGGCGCTGGGCGGCGGTGATCCGTTCGGCGAGGCGCTCGACCGGCGCCGACCGGGCCCGCTTCGGGGCGAGTTCCGTCATTTCCAGCGCCTGCGCGTGGTGCTCGATCATCATGCGCGCGTAGCGGAAGTCGGCCCCGTTGGGGGAGCCGTCGGGCAGCGCTTTCGCCGCCTCCTGCGCGGACATCGTTCTGGCGGGCTCACCGGGCCTGCCTGGAGCGACGACCGAAGGGCCGCCGTCCGCCCTGCTCCTGGGCGCGTCCCCGGCGCCGTCCGAGTCGCACGCGCCGAGGCCCAGGACGGCGACCGCCGCCCACACGGCGGGGGCGGCCGCGCGGACGATCCCGGGTCTGCGGACGCGTGTGGTCTGGCGGTGGATCAGCACGGCGACCTCCTGGGGCACACGGGGTGATTGATGTCCGTTCTTAGCACGCTTCCGAACACCGGTGATCAGAAACTTTCATTACGTTGTCGTTGCCATCTGTTGAGATGTGCATGCAAACGACGATACTGCCGGGGTGTATCAACCGTTCAACTGCGAACGGATACAAGGGAGGACGCAGTGACCTCGTTGCACATCACCCGCGTGCGGCGCAGACGCCTGGGCGTGGCGACAGCCGCGGCAGGGCTCATCGCCACGCTGCTGACGGCCGGCCCCGCGGCCGCGATCCCCGACCCGGGGGACGCGCCCGCGAACAAGAAGAGCCTGACGACCTCACAGCAGGCCGAAGCCAGGGCCGCCATCGAGAGCGGCGAGATACCCGGCGTGGACGAGATCGTCCACAGCGAGAACATCGAGCACCTGGTGAACGTCCCCAAGGACGCCATCAAGGGCACCAACTCGGACCTGGCGTTCCAGGGCAAGTACGCCTTCTCCGGAAACTACGACGGCTTCCGCATCTTCGACATCAGCAACCCGAAGGCCCCCAAGACGGTCTCCCAGGTGCTGTGCCCGGGTGCGCAGAACGACATCTCCGTCTCCGGGGACCTGCTCTTCCTCTCCACGGACTCCTCGCGCAACGACAACTCCTGCGCGAGCACCTCGCAGCCGGCGACGGAGAAGTCCTCCTGGGAGGGCATGAAGATCTTCGACATCAGCGACAAGAGCAACCCGCAGTACGTCGCCGCCGTCGAGACCGCCTGCGGCTCGCACACGCACACCCTGGTGCCCGAGCGCCGCAACGTGTACGTGTACGTCTCGTCGTACTCGCCCAGCGACACGTTCCCGGACTGCAAGCCGCCGCACGACGGCATCTCCATCATCAAGGTGCCGCGCGGCGCTCCGGAGAAGTCGGCGATCGTCGACTTCCCGGTGCTCTTCCCGGACGGCGGCAACCCGGGTGCGCCCACCAACCCGGGCGTCTCGAAGACCACCGGCTGCCACGACATCACCGTGCTCCCCTCGGAGGACCTGGCCGCCGGCGCCTGCATGGGCGACGGCATCATCTTCGACATCGAGGACCCGGAGAAGCCGCGGGTCATCGACCGCGTCCAGGACAACGTCAACTTCGCGTTCTGGCACTCGGCGACGTTCAACCAGAAGGCGAACAAGGTCGTCTTCACCGACGAGCTCGGCGGCGGCGTCGGCGCGACCTGCAACGAGGCCACCGGCCCCACGCGCGGCGCGGACGGCATCTACGACATCACCGGCAAGGGCGACCAGCGCAAGCTGGTCTTCCGGAGCTACTTCAAGATCGACCGCCACCAGGCGGCCACCGAGAACTGCGTCGCCCACAACGGCTCGCTGATCCCGGTCAAGGGCAAGGACATCATGGTCCAGGCCTGGTACCAGGGCGGCGTCTCCGTCTGGGACTTCACCGACTCGGCCGAGCCGAAGGAGATCGCCTTCTTCGAGCGCGGCCCGGTCAGCGCCACCTCCTCGGTCACCGCCGGTTCCTGGTCGGCGTACTACTACAACGGCTACATCTACTCGAACGACATGGCGAAGGGCTTCGACGTACTGAAGCTCAACGACAAGCGCACCGACGGCGCCAGGAAGGTCCGGCTGCACGAGCTCAACGTGCAGACGCAGCCCGACTACCGCCGCTGACCCGCGGTCAGCGTCAGCGTGCCGCCCGGCGGTTCTCCGCCCGGCGGCACGCCGAGCTCCCAGTCCAGCCCGTACCGCTGGAACAGCTCGGCGCGCAGGCTGGGCAGCGGCATCGGCGCTCCCGGCAGCAGCAGGGCGAACACCGCGCCCATCAGCAGGGCGCGCAGCAGCGGGTAGTCGGCGTCCACGTCCGCCGAACCGTGGCGGACCACCACGCCCCGCAACAGCTGGGCCAGCCGCTGCTGTTCCGGACACTGCACGAAGCCCTCGGCCTGGAGGATGCCCGCCATGTGCGTGCGCATGAGCACCGGGTGGTCGCGGGCGAGACCCAGTACGGCGTCGATCGCGCGGGCCAGCAGTTCGCCGCCGTCCTCGGTGCGCGGCTCGCGCTCCAGGGCCGCTCCGAGCGTCCGGTGCATCAGGCGGTGGACGGCGGACTGGAGCAACTGCCTCTTGCCGGGGAAGTAGTACGACACCAGTCCGCGTGCCGATCCGGCCCGGTCCGCGATGTCGCCGAGCGTCGTCGCCTCGTAGCCCCGCTCCCCGACGAGCTCCACGGTCGCCTGAAGCAGCCGCTCCCGGGAACGGCGACGCAATTCCTCGTTGACCGATGCGCTGCGCGGGGACATGCTGTAACTCCTGCGTTGACTGGCCCGGAGCCAATATACTCAGTGGTCCCACGACAGGCGCCTCGCCGGGCCTGGTCAGTGGGCTGACCGTCTGTATCCGGCGGCGCGGGGGACCGCCGGATGCAGACGCCTTCGCGTGCCGGCAGCCGTACGCGGCCACCTGGCCGGCGCGCGGCGCGGCCCGGCAGCGCCCCCGGGGTCAGGCCGACGGCTCCTCCCGGGAGGCGGTCACGCGGCCGTGGGCCACCACCGACAGCGCCACCACGGCCGCACCCAGCAGCCAGCCGCCCAGCACGTCGGTCACCCAGTGCACCCCCAGGTACGCCCGGGTGAGACCGACGCCGATCCAGGACACCGTCCCCACCACCAGGACGGCGGTCCGCAACCGGGTGCCGGCGCCCAGCACCCCCAGCAGCCACACCAGCAGCCCGCAGGTGACCATCGCCGTCATCGCGTGGCCGGACGGCCAGGCCGAGAAGTGGGCCGAGTCGACCGGATCCGGCCACACCGGCCGCTCCCGGCCGACCGCCGCCTTCAGGGCCTGTTGCAGGATCGCGCCGACCACACTGGTGACGGCGATCCACAGCGCCAGCAGCCGTTCCCCGCGCCGGAACAGCCACACGCAGACGACGGCGACCAGGGCGCGCATCGTCCACGGGTCCCACACCCAGTCGGACAGGATCCGGTTGGTGCGGGTGACGGCGGGATGGTCGACCGCCGAGTCGTGCAGCGCGTCCCCGACGGCGCGGTCCATCGAAACGAGTGGTCGCCACTCCACGGCGACGAGCAGCAGCAGGGCCGCGGAGAGCGCGGTGAGCACGACGGCGGCGACCACGGCCGTGGAACGGGCGGGACGGGACGGAGGGGCGAGCTGGGAGGAGCGCATGGGAAGATCCTCGCCCACCGCCGTCGCCGGAAACCAGTTCGTACGTCGTCGAGCGGCGCCGTGCGCCCGGCCGGGCGGCTACCCGAGCGCGCTGAGCCCCGGACCGAACGCCACAAGCAGCGGTACGGCCGGCACCAGCGAGGCGGCGGCGGTCAGGCGCAGCCGGCGCCCTGCGGTGAGGCGGGGCGCCGCCGCCAGCAGCCGGTCGACGCGCCGCGGCAGCTCGGCGTGCGGAGTCGGGCACGGGCCGAACACGCCACGGTCCTCGTTCAGTTCGACCAGCGCGAGCGCGATCGTGAGCCGCCCGAAGCGCCGCGAGGCCACGTCGTCGGCGGCCAGCTCCACCAGCCGGTGCATCTCGTCCCGGAACGCCGCGAACACCGGGACCTGCGGGAAGCCGATCGCGAGAGCAGACGCGCAGTGCAGCAGCCAGTCGTGCCGGGCCCGCACATGGCCCTGCTCGTGCGCCAGTACGGCGTCGAGCTGGTGCCCCTTCAAGCGCCGCAACGCGGCCGTCGTGACGACCAGTCGGGGCGTGGCGCCGGGCAGCCACCACGCGTCCAGGCGCTCGCCCTCGAGTACGACGAGCCGGTCGCCGCCGGCTTCCTCGCCGGGCAGCAGTGGGGCGCGCACCAGCATTTCCGCGCGCCGCTGTGCGCGCCGTACGCTCGCCCGGCGGATCTCCCGGGTCAGCATCGCGGCGGTCCACGCCGCGCCGCAGGCCAGCAGTACCGCGATGACCGCCGACCAGGGCCCGTACGCGGCAAGGGCGTACGCCTCCACCACCCCGTGCGGGGCCGGTGCGAAGATCTGGCCCCGTACGGCCTGCCAGGCGGCGGCCGCGCTGAAGGTCATCGACAGGCCGAAGCACAGCAGCACACCGGCCACGACGCACTGCCACACCCACAGGGCCACCACGGGTTCGCGCTCCCGCCAGTCGGCGCGCGACATCAGCCGCGGGGCCGCGACGGCGGCGACGACACCGAGCAGCAGAAGTGCGAAGGCAACCGTCATGGCCGCCAGCCTATGAGCGCGGCCCTACTCCCGGGTATGGTCCCGGACCGCAAGTGACGCAGCACACGCTCGCGCGCGCGTCCCTCAGAGCGTGACCAGCATGGCGATCATGCCCAGCCCCATGGAGAGGCGGCAGGCCAGCGCGAGTTCCGGCCGCGCACCCCAGGCGACCGCCCCGCCGGGTCCCGCCCGCCCCGCCTCGACCGGCAGCAGCCGCACCCCCGAGCGCAGCACGTACGCGACGTAGTACAGCAGCAGCGCGCCGGTCAGCAGCGGGACGCCGCCCGCCGCGTACCCGGCCGCGTGCGCCCGGTGCCCGGCGCCGCCCCCGGGCGCCATCACCAGGGCCATGTAGACCATCGCGAGCGACCCGACCACGTGGTGCGCGTGCACGGCGCCCGTCCGCGCCTGCCACAGCCCCCGCAGGGCGGCCCCGCCGAACACGGCGGCGTACAGCGCCCAGCCCCACGCGGGAGGCGCGAGCACGGCGGCCGGCACCGCCATCGCGGCCATGCCGAACCCCATCAGCGCCTCACCGGCGGCCTCCTCGCGGTGCTGCGCCCCGCCGCTGCGCAGACGCAGCAGGCAGTACGCGCCGGTCGCGGCGCACAGGGCCACCAGCAGCCACCCGGACATCGTCTGTCCGTGCACGGCGTACCTCCCCCATCGACGGTGTCCGTCCCGTCGATTCCCACGCGCGCACCCCTGTACGCGAGCGCACTGGGGTGCGGGGGGCGCGCGCCGGGGTCAGGGGCGGTAGCGCAGGGGGTGGTCCGCGGGCACCTCGACGACCGCGATGCGCACGCCGTCCGGGTCGCTGATCCACATCTCGATCAGCCCCCAGGGCTCCTTCACCGGCGGGCGCAGCACGTCCACGCCGCGCGCCGACAGCTCCTCGTACGCCGCCGCCACGTCCGCGACCTGGAGCCACAGCTGGAGACCGGGGGCGGGCGGTGTGTCGGAGCGGCCGGAGACCTCCAGGAAGCCGCCGCCGAGGAAGTACACCGTGCCGCGCTCCGGGCCCGTGCCGAACTCGCGGTACACCGCGAGGCCCAGCGCCTCTCCGTAGAACGCGCGGGAGCGTTCCGGATCCGTGGGCCGCAACAGCGTTCTGCCGCTCAGTACATGCACCATGCACCCGGACATTAGCGCGGGTTAGGCTCGGGGACGCCCGACCCGACGTACAGATCTGGAGAGCGCCCCTCATGGAGACCACCCCGCGCCCGGCCGCCGCAGAGCTCACCTTCCGCGACGCGACACAGGCCGACGCCGACGCGCTCGTGGCGCTGATCGAGTCGGCGTACCGGGGGGACGCGAGCCGCGCCGGGTGGACCACGGAGGCGGACATCCTCCAGGGGCAGCGGACCGATCCCGAGGGCGTGCTCGATGTGATCAGGTCGCCCGACAGCCGGCTGCTCACGGTCGAGCGGGACGGCGAGCTCGTCGCGTGCTGCCAGCTCGAACACCGGGGCGAGGCCGCGTACTTCGGCATGTTCGCCGTGCGCCCCCACATGCAGGGAGCCGGGCTCGGAAAGGTGATCATCGCCGAGGCGGAACGGACGGTGCGGGAGGTCTGGGGCGCGCGCGAGATGCACATGACGGTGATCTCGGTACGGGAGGACCTCATCGCCTGGTACGAGCGGCGCGGTTACCGCCGTACGGGCCGGATGACCCCCTTCCCGTACGGCGACGAGCGCTTCGGCGTCCCGCAGCGCGACGACCTCCAGTTCGAGCTGCTGGTCAAGGCGCTGGCCTAGGGGCGCCCGCGGCGGGCGGGGGCCCTCGCGCGGGCGCCGCGCCCGCCGGGCCTACGCCGTGAAGCGGCCGGTGCGGCGGATCTCCGGGTAGTCGGTCGTCGCGCCGTCGAGTTCCAGCGCCCGCGCCAGCCGCAGGTGGTCCTGCGTGTTGACCACCCAGCCGATGACCCGCAGCCCCCGGTCGTGGGCGCGCTCCACCGTCTCCAGCGTCAGCCGGCGGATGTTCAGCGCGAGCGTCGCCGCGCCCACCGCCTCGGCGCGGTCCACGACGTCGCTGCCGTAGCGGCTGGCGACGAGGACCGTCCGTACGCCGGGCACGAGCGACGCGATCTCGGCGACCGCCTCGTCGTGGAACGACGACACCTCCACCCGGTCGGCCAGGTCCCGCCGGTGCATCACCTCGGCGAGCGCCCGGGCCGCCGCCACGTCCTTGATCTCCGCCTGGAGCGGCGACCTCACCGTGTCGAGGACCTCCTCGAAGAACGGGACGCGCTCGCCCTGCCCGGCGTCGAGGCCGCGCAGTTCGGCGGCGGTCAGGTCGGCGATCGCGCCCCGGCCGTCGGTCGTGCGGTCCACCTCGGCGTCGTGCATGACCACGAGGGCGCCGTCCTTGCTCAGATGCAGGTCCAGTTCGATGGCGTCCATGCCGGCCTGCTCGGCGCGGACGAAGGAACGGAGGGTGTTCTCGGGCTCGACACCCATGACCCCGCGGTGACCAATGGTGAGGAAACTCAAGGCAGTCTCGCTTCCGTCGACAGCGGCTCCCCGGCAGCCTAACGGCCCGCTTCCAGGAGGGAACCCGTCTCGCGCGGGGAAGCGGACCGCTCCGCCCGGGTGCCGGCGATGCCGAGGATCAGACCGGTGATCAGGGCGGCGACGAGGACTGCGCGGGTGCTCACCCGCCCGTCCTACCGCCCCCGGGCGCTGTTGCGCCAACTCCGTCACCCGCGCGGGGCGGGTCCGGTCGCATGTTGACGCCGTGCCCACCCCCACGCCGCCCCGCCGAGCGCCGCCGGGTGGTGGTCGCGGAGCGCCACTGGCTGGCAGAAGCAGTCGCCCGTACGACGCGAGACAGGAAGATCGGCGGCGATCAAGGGGGCTGGGCAGGATAATTTACTGAGGATGGGCTTGAATGGGAGAGCTGAAGACCTATACGGTGCCTTGACGCGAGGTTCTCCCGTGGAGGAAGTGACATGACGGAAATTCTTGTGCAGGACACAGTCGCCGACGGCATATCCGATGCCCGGCGCGTGGTCGAGCACGATGCCTGGCTCGAGCTCAAGAATGCCGTGGAGGCGATCCGGCCCTGGCAGTCGGCGGACGGGTCCATCGACCTCGACGCCGAGGGCGCCCCGGCACGCGCCACGGCCGAGGCGACCGTCGGCCGCGTGATCGGCGCCGTCGACGCGCTGTCGCCGCTGCTGCCGCACGACGCGGCGTACCACCGCGCGCTCGTCGCCGACCTGCGCAAGTGGGCCGACGGCGGCTTCGCCGTCCCCGACTTCCTGGACTCGCTGCTCGCCTTCCAGCCCGCCCAGCAGCGCGCGGACGGCCTCCAGCACCTCGTCGTCTTCCCCATGTACACGCAGAACGGCAACCCGGACCGCAACTTCGAAGCGGTCGTCCTGCGCATGGTGTGGCCCGAGTGGCTGTCGGAGCTGGAGCGCACGCGCTACGACAACCCGCTGTTCCTCGGCATCACCTTCGAGGACTTCACGCCCGGGTACGACACCCACTCCGCCGTGCTCTTCCCCGAGACGATCGCCGTCCGCGAGGCCCCCGAGCGCTTCACCTGGGGCGGCATCTTCTGCGACCGCGAGGCCGCGCGCTTCCGCCGCGTCACCGAGGCGGCGGTCGACATCCTCGGCCTCGACCTGCCGGAGGACATCCGCGCGATGGTCTCCGACCAGAAGCGCTGCCAGGACGCGTTCGTCCTGTGGGACATGGTCCACGACCGCACCCACAGCCACGGCGACCTGCCGTTCGACCCCTTCATGATCAAGCAGCGCCAGCCGTTCTGGATGTACGGCCTGGAGGAGCTGCGCTGCGACCTCACCGCCTTCAAGGAGGCCGTGAAGCTGGAGGCCGAGGGCAACGCCCACGGCCGTGACGTCCAGTACGCCGTGCTGTTCGACCGTATGTTCCGCTTCCCGGTCAGCGGCGACCGCAACCGCAACTACGACGGTCTCGGCGGCCAGCTCCTCTTCGCGTACCTGCACAAGCACGACGTGGTGCGCTGGACCGACAACACGCTGAAGATCGACTGGGAGCGCGCCCCCCAGGTCACCAACCAGCTCTGCGCCGAGATCGAGGACCTCTACCGGGCCGGCATCGACCGCCCGAAGCTGGTCCACTGGTTCGCCGCGTACGACCTGGTGTCGACGTACCTCGCCCCGCACCCCGGCTCGCGCTGGGCCAAGGGCCCGGACGCCCTGGACCTGTCGCTGCCGCCGCGCAAGCTCGTGGACGATGTGCTTCCGGACGAGTTTCCGCTGAGCATGTTCTATGAGGCCCTTTCCAAGAAGCTCAAGAACGTGATCGCCGCCACCAAGGGGATCACCGCGACGAGTGCCGAGCGGGTGGCCGCGTGAGCCATCGCGACCAGGAGGCGACGACCATGACCAGCAGCATCGGCAACAGCAACGGGGGATCGCTGGAAGGCGCTGTGGTCGCGGTGGCCGGAGCGGGCGGGCCGGCCGGCCGCGCCACGCTGCTCAGGCTGGCCGAGGCGGGCGCGACCGTGGTCGGCGCCGACGCCGATCCGGCGCGCCTGGCGGAGGCGGTCGACGCCGCCCGGTACGCGCACGGCGGCGCCACCGTCACCGGCGACACCGTGGACCTGCTCGACCTCGGCGCCACCCGCGAGTGGGCGGACAAGACCGAGAAGGAATTCGGCCGCATCGACGGCATGGTCCACCTCGTCGGCGGCTGGCGCGGCAGCGCGACCTTCGCCGAGACCGACCTGGCGGACTGGGACCTGCTCGAGAAGCTGCTGATCCGTACGGTCCAGCACACCTCCCTCGCCTTCCAGGCGCCGCTCCTGCGCAGCGACCGAGGCCGCTACCTGCTGATCAGCGCGGCGGGTGCGTCCAAGCCCACCGCCGGCAACGCCGCGTACTCCGCCTCCAAGGCCGCCGCCGAGGCGTGGACCCTGGCGCTCGCGGACGCGTTCCGCAAGGCGGGGGGCGAGGAGGGCCCCCGTACGGCGGCTGCGATCCTGGTCGTCAAGGCACTGGTGCACGACGCGATGCGCGCCGAGCGCCCGAACGCGAAGTTCGCGGGCTTCACGGACGTCAAGGAACTGGCCGAGGCCATTGCCGGGGTCTGGGACCAGCCCGCCAGTGAAGTGAATGGACAGCGTCTGTGGCTGACTCCCAAGCCGTGAACCCGGATCCGACGCACGCGGCGAAGACCGACGCACGCCGGCACCACGACCCGCGGGTGCGCGGCTTCGCGAGCGACAACTACGCCGGCGCGCACCCCGAGGTGCTCGCCGCCGTCGCCCTCGCCAACGGCGGCCACCAGGTCGCCTACGGCGAGGACGACTACACGCAGAACCTCCAGCGGATCATCCGCAGCCACTTCGGCGGACGGGCCGAGGCGTTCCCCGTCTTCAACGGCACCGGCGCGAACGTGGTGGCCCTCCAGGCGGTCACCGACCGCTGGGGCGCGGTCATCGCCGCCGAGTCGGCGCACATCAACGTCGACGAGGGCGGCGCCCCGGAGCGTATGGGCGGGCTGAAGCTGCTGACCGTACCGACGCCGGACGGCAAGCTCACGCCCGAGCTCATCGACCGGCAGGCGTACGGGTGGGAGGACGAGCACCGGGCGATGCCGCAGGTCGTGTCGATCACCCAGAACACGGAACTCGGCACCGTCTACACGCCCGCCGAGATCCGCGCGATCTGCGAGCACGCGCACGCCCACGGGATGAAGGTGCACCTCGACGGGGCCCGGATATCCAACGCGGCGGCCTCGCTCGACGTACCGATGCGGGCCTTCACCAACGCCGTGGGCGTGGACATCATGTCCTTCGGCGGGACGAAGAACGGCATGCTGTTCGGCGAGGCGATCGTCGTCCTGAACCCCGACGCGGTGCGCGCCATGAAGCACCTGCGCAAGCTGTCGATGCAGCTCGCCTCCAAGATGCGCTTCGTGTCGGTGCAGCTGGAGGCGATGCTCGCGCGCGACCTGTGGCTGCGCAACGCCCGCCACGCCAACGCCATGGCGCAGCGCCTGGCCGACGGCGTCCGCCAGGTGGACGGCGTGGAGATCCTCTACCCGGTCCAGGCCAACGCCGTCTTCGCACGCCTGCCCCACGACGTCAGCGAGCGGCTGCAGAAGCTCTACCGCTTCTACTTCTGGGACGAGGCGGAGGGGGACGTCCGCTGGATGTGCTCCTACGACACCACGGAGGACGACGTGGACGGCTTCGTGCAGGCGCTCAAGGAAGAGATGGCCAGGTAGCGAAACTGCATAGATATGCGCCCGACTGGAAAGTCATTGACTTCCGGTCGGGCGCATACCTACGCTCTGACGCATGGAGCTGACCCAGCAACACCCTGAACTTTCCGCCTACTTGGCCGCCGACAACGCCATCGACCACGAGCACCCACGCGTGCGGGAGACGGCCGCACGACTGCGCGCCCAGGCGCCGGGTGCATACGCATACGCCGAGGCGGCGTACACGTTCGTACGCGACACCGTGCCGCACTCCCATGACGCGGACGACCCGCGCGTCACGTGGCGCGCCTCGGACGTGCTCGCGCTGCGCACCGGCATCTGCTACGCCAAGGCCCACGCGCTCGCGGCCCTGCTGCGCGCCGAAGGCATCCCGACCGCCCTGTGCTACCAGCGGCTCACGGACGACGACGGCTCCGCTCCGGCGATCCACGGCCTCGTGGCGGTCAGACTCCCCGGGCGCGCCGACTGGCTGCGCCAGGACCCCCGGGGGAACAAGCCCGGCGTGGACGCGCGATTCTCCGTGGACGGCGAACGGCTGGCCTTCGCGGCCCGTCCGGAGCTCGGCGAAGTGGACTACCCGATGCTGTACGCCGCGCCCCACCCGGCGGTCCTGGGCGCCCTGCGGGCCGCCCCGGACCGGCCGTACCTCTGGCGGACTCTGCCCACCGCCCTCTGACCGTCCGGTCAGCCGGCCTCGCGCACCTGCGCGGGCGTGGGCGCGGAACCGCCGAGGTGGGCCGGGACCCACCAGGTGTCCTCGGCATTCTTCGGGCGCACCGGGTAGGCGCGCTGGGCGGCTTCCAGCAACTCCTGCACCCGGCCGCGCAGCCGGCGCGTGATGGCGCCGGCGAACTCGTCGGTGGGGGCTTCCATCGGCTCGCCGACCCGTATGGTCACCGGGATGTGGTTGCGGCCGAAGTTGCGCGGCCGGCCCTTGGTCCAGATCCGCTGGGTGCCCCACAGCGCCATCGGGATCAGCGGGACGCCGGCCTCCTGGGCCATGCGCGCCGCACCCGACTTGAAGCTCTTGAGCGTGAACGACTCGGAGATCGTCGCCTCCGGGAAGACGCCGATGATCTCGCCGGAGCGCAGCGAGTCGAGGGCGTGCGCGTACGCCGCCTCGCCGCGCTTGCGGTCCACCGGGATGTGCTTCATGCCCCGCATCAGAGGACCGGAGACCTTGTGGCGGAAGACCGAGTCCTTCGCCATGAAGCGCACGAGGCGCTTCTGCGGCAGCGCGCCGAGGCCCGAGAAGATGAAGTCCAGGTAGCTGATGTGGTTGCTCACCAGCACCGCGCCACCGGTACGGGGGATGTTCTCAGAACCCTGCGTGTCGATCTTCAGGTCCAGCGCCTTGAACAAGGTGAGAGCGGCACCGATGACCGGTCGATAGACGAGTTCTGCCATGTCAGGGGGGACCCTTCTGTGCCCGGGGAGGGCTCTCCCGGCGAGGTTACGCGGCCGTAGGTTTAGCCGCGTTGGGCAGATCGTGCCCCATGAAAGGCCGAGTAGCCAGTCCTGACGGCGTTCATGGGCGAGATTCTCGTCACGTGCGGAAACATGGGGAATCGTCGCGCTGCGGTGAGCGCTGCGACCAAAGTGGGGGAACAAGGCAGGAAGAGCGGCGGCGGACAGGGAGGCGGCAGATGCCGGAGCACGACGGCGGCAAGCGGTTGAGCGCCGCTGAACTGGGCGCCGTGACGGGTGCGCGGGCGACGCTCGTGCAGTTCTCCAGCGCGTTCTGCCAGCCCTGCCGCGCCACCCGCAGGACGCTGGCGGAGGTGGCGGACATGGTGGAGGGCGTCGCGCACGTGGAGATCGACGCGGAGGCGCGCCTCGATCTCGTACGCGAACTGGGCATCCTCGCGACCCCCACCGTGCTCGTGCTCGACGCGAGCGGCAGGATCGTGCGCAGAGCCTCCGGGCAGCCGCGCCGGGCCGACGTCATCGCCGCGCTCGGACACGCCGTATGAGGGCCGTGGCCTGGGTCCCATCCCGCGGAGCCGGCTTGACCGCACCGGTCGGTGGTCGTCAATCTGACCGTGTGCCGTCAGAACTCCTCCTTCACAAGCGGGTCCACGTGGACCTGGCCCGCAACGCGAGCGCGCGCTGTCCCGGTGTCTGAGCACGGACGGGCCCGCACGCATCACCCGCAGAAGGACACGAAGGGCATCCCCATGACGGTTTCACCCCACCTCGCCGTGCCGCGCCAGTCGCGGTCCGGGACCCCGCGGCAGCCTCTCGAAGGCTCTCCGGAGCTGCTGCGGTCGGTCTTCCGCCGGCACGCCGCCGGCGTCGCCGTGATCACGGCCCGGGGTGAGGAGCGCCCGGTCGGTTTCACCGCCACCTCGCTCAGCTCCGTGTCCGCCGATCCGCCGATGGTCTCGTTCGGCGTGGGCGCCGGCTCGTCCAGCTGGCCGGTGCTGGCCGAGGCCGGGTACGTCGGCGTCCACATACTCGCCGAGGATCAGATGGAGCTGGCGGCCACCTTCGCCCGCAGCGGCGCCGACCGTTTCGCGCCGCCCACCCGGTGGCGCACGGGGCCCGAGGGGGTGCCCGTACTGGACGGAGTGCTGGCGTGGCTGGTGTGCCGTGTGGTGGCGCGCGTCCCTGCGGGGGATCATCGGATCGTGCTCGGCCAGGTCGTCGCCGGAGACCCGGCGGGAGCCGGCCGGCCGCTGCTGTACCACCAGGGACGCTTCAACGCGCTCAGGGACTGAGAGTTCCCCGTCCGCGCCGATTACTCAGCGTTGGCAAGGTCACAGTTCAAAGCGCTTGCTTACGGGGAACGCTCTGGATGTACTGACGAGTAATATTCCAGTCGGACCGGGGTTGGCCCCGACCGGGATCCGCCCCTTCAGGCGCCTATGCTGCCTGCAACGAGGCAGTCAAGAAATAGACGATGCAGTAGGAGAGCCGGCGTGAGCTTGAGGATCGTTGTCTGTGTGAAGTACGTGCCCGACGCCACCGGCGACCGGCACTTCGCCGATGACCTGACCGTCGACCGCGACGACGTCGACGGCCTGCTGTCGGAGCTCGACGAGTACGCCGTCGAGCAGGCGCTGCAGATCGCCGACGAGGCCGACGACGCGGAGATCACCGTGCTGACCGTCGGCCCCGAGGACGCCAAGGACGCCCTGCGCAAGGCGCTGTCCATGGGCGCCGACAAGGCCGTCCACGTCGAGGACGACGACCTGCACGGCACCGACGTCATGGGCACCTCGCTGGTGCTCGCCAAGGCCATCGAGAAGACCGGTTACGACCTGGTCGTCTGCGGCATGGCGTCGACCGACGGCACCATGGGCGTCCTCCCGGCGATCCTGGCCGAGCGCCTGGGCGTCCCGCAGGTCACGCTGCTCTCCGAGGTCTCCGTCGAGGACGGTGTCGTCAAGGGCCGCCGTGACGGCGACGCCGCGAGCGAGCAGCTCGAGGCCGCGCTGCCGGCCGTCGTCTCCGTGACGGACCAGTCGGGCGAGGCCCGCTACCCGTCCTTCAAGGGCATCATGGCCGCCAAGAAGAAGCCGGTGGAGTCCCTGGAGCTGGACGACCTGGAGATCGACGCCGACGAGGTCGGCCTCGCGGGCTCCTGGACCAAGGTCGAGTCGGCCACCGAGCGCCCGGCGCGCACCGCGGGCACGATCGTCAAGGACGAGGGCGAGGGCGGCAAGCAGCTGGCCGAGTTCCTCGCGGGCCAGAAGTTCATCTAGGCCCGCGCCCCCTCATACGCCCCCAGATTCTTCGCACTCGCAGGAGATTGAAGTCCCATGGCTGAAGTTCTCGTCTACGTCGACCACGTGGACGGCGCCGTCCGCAAGCCCACTCTTGAGCTGCTGACCCTCGCCCGCCGCATCGGCGACCCGGTCGCGGTCGCGCTCGGCAAGGGCGCCGAGGACACCGCCGCGGCGCTCGCCGAGCACGGCGCCGTCAAGGTCCTCACCGCCGACGCCCCCGAGTTCGCCGACTACCTCGTCGTACCCAAGGTGGACGCGCTCCAGGCCGCCTACGACGCCGTCTCCCCGGTCGCCGTGCTCGTGCCGTCCTCCGCCGAGGCCAAGGAGATCGCGGCCCGCCTCGCGGTCCGCATCGGCTCCGGCATCATCACGGACGCCGTCGACCTGGAGGCCGGCGACGAGGGCCCGGTGGCCACGCAGGCCGTGTTCGCCGCCTCGTACACCACCAAGTCCCGTGTCTCCAAGGGCACGCCCGTCATCACCGTCAAGCCGAACTCCGCGCCGGTCGAGGCCGCCCCGGCCGCCGGCGCCGTCGAGGCGCTCTCCGTCTCCTTCGGTGACAGCGCGACCGGCACCAAGGTCGTCTCGCGCACCCCGCGCGAGTCCACCGGCCGCCCCGAGCTGACCGAGGCCGCGATCGTGGTCTCCGGCGGCCGCGGCGTCAACGGCGCCGACAACTTCCACATCATCGAGTCCCTGGCCGACTCGCTCGGTGCCGCCGTCGGCGCCTCGCGCGCCGCCGTGGACGCCGGCTGGTACCCGCACTCCAACCAGGTCGGCCAGACCGGCAAGTCGGTCTCCCCGCAGCTCTACATCGCGTCCGGCATCTCCGGCGCGATCCAGCACCGGGCCGGCATGCAGACGTCGAAGACCATCGTCGCCATCAACAAGGACGCCGAGGCTCCGATCTTCGACCTCGTCGACTACGGCGTGGTCGGCGACCTCTTCGAGGTCGTCCCGCAGCTGACCGAAGAGGTCAACGCCCGCAAGGGCTGACCTGGCCGGCAGCGTGAGCGGTAGCACCCCCCGGGGCCGCGCGGTGATCTTCACCGCGCGGCCCCGGCCGCTTTCAGGAGACCATTGACGCAGGTCACGACCGGCCGTTAACTTCACCATGCGGATTGTTGCTTCCGCGCAGCGGAAAACTGGAGGGTTGGTCATGGGTCAGCAGGAGAAGGTGGCGACAAGCCTCACGGGCGCGGTCAGCGAGGGCATCAGCGCCTCCCTGGTACCGGTCGACGAGGAGCTCGCCCGCCGCTACCCGGGCGACCCCGGCACCCGCCAGCCCGTGCACACCGTCTACGTGCCCGGCGACGTCTTCGCCGCCGACACCGTCCGCTCCTGGGGCGACCAGGCCCTCGCCGCGCTCGACGAGCACGCCCCCGACGCCGCCTCCTTCGCCGCCGTCCTCGGGCTGTCCGACGACCTCGCCGGCCCGGTGTACGACCGCGTACGGGCCAAGCTGGAGCGCGAGCCCGTCGAGGACCTGCGCGTCGACTTCGAGGACGGCTACAGCGGAAAGGGCGGGGCCGAAGAGGACGCGGACGCCGCCCGCGCCGCCCGGCTGATCAGCGAGGCGTACGCGAACGGCACGGCCGCCCCCTACATGGGCATCCGCATGAAGTGCATGGAGGCCGCCGTACGCGACCGCGGCATCCGCACCCTCGACATCTTCCTCACCGGCCTGATGGAGGCCGGCGGGCTGCCCGACGGCCTGGTCCTGACCCTCCCCAAGGTCACGTACCCGGAGCAGGTCACCGCGATGGTGCGCCTGGTCGAGGAGTTCGAGAAGGCGCGGGGCCTGGACGCAGGCCGCATCGGCTTCGAGATCCAGATCGAGACCAGCCAGTCCATCCTCGCCGCCGACGGCACCGCCGCCGTCGCCCGGATGATCGGCGCCGCCGAGGGCCGGGCCACCGGACTGCACTACGGCACGTTCGACTACAGCGCCTGCCTCGGCGTCAGCGCCGCCTACCAGGCCAGCGACCACCCGGCCGCCGACCACGCCAAGGCCATCATGCAGGTCGCCGCGGCCGGCACCGGCGTACGCGTCTCCGACGGCTCCACCAACGTCCTGCCGGTCGGCGCCACCGAGCACGTCCACGAGGCCTGGCGGCTCCACTACGGCCTCACCCGCCGCGCCCTGGCCCGCGCCTACTACCAGGGCTGGGACATGCACCCCGCCCACATCCCGACCCGCTACGCGGCCGTCTTCGCCTTCTACCGCGAGGGCTACGAGCAGGCAGCGGCGCGCCTGGCCGCGTACGTCAACCACGCCGGCGGCGACGTGATGGACGAGCCCGCCACCGCCAAGGCGCTCAGCGGCTACCTGCTGCGCGGCATCGACTGCGGCGCCCTCGACACCGCCGAGGTCGCCCGGCTCACCGGCCTCACCCGCGCGGACCTCGACGGCTTCGCGTCGCCGCGCCGCGGAGACCTCACGGCAACGGCCAAGTAACAGCCCCCGGACGCCGTCCGGCGCCGTCACCGCCGCCCCGTACGCTGTACCCGATCTCAGTCGGAACACAGGAACGGGGCAGCGGTGGCTACGGGGGAGAACGAGCGGTTGGCCGGCCGCTACAGAGTGGTGGAGCAGCTCGGGCGCGGCGGCATGGGCGTCGTGTGGCGCGCCGTCGACGAGGTGCTGGGCCGCGAGGTCGCGGTCAAGGAACTGCGGACGTACAACGACTCGTCGGCGCCCGAACTCGACGGCCTGCGGATCCGGATGCAGCGCGAGGCGCGGGCCGCCGCCCGCGTCCGCCACCCCGGAGTCATCGCCGTCCACGACGTCGCCGAGCACGACGGCCGCCCGGTCATCGTCATGGAGCTCGTCGACGGGCCCTCCCTGGACGACGTCCTGACCGAGCGGGGACTCCTGGAGCCGCGCGAGGCCGCGTCCATCGGCGCCAAGGTGCTCGAAGCGCTGGCCGCCGCCCACCGGGCGGGGGTGCTGCACCGCGACGTGAAGCCGGGCAACGTACTGCTGGACCGCACCAGCGGCCGGGTCGTGCTGACCGACTTCGGCATCGCCGCGATGGACGACCCGGGCGACGGTTCGGCGACGCACCTGACGCGCAGCGGCGAACTGGTCGGCTCCCTCGACTACTTGGCGCCCGAGCGCGCCCAGGGGCAGGAACCGGGGCCCGCGTCCGACGTCTGGGCGCTCGGCGCGACGCTGTACGCCGCGGTGGAGGGCGGTTCTCCGTTCCGCCGTACGTCGACCTGGTCGACGCTGACCGCGATCGTCGCGGACCCGCTGCCCGAGCCGCGCCGCTCCGGGCCGCTCGGCCCCGTACTCCAGCAGTTGATGGACAAGGACCCGGCACGCCGCCCCGACGCCCAGCAGGCCGCCCTGCTCCTCGCCGCCGTGGCCGCCGGTGAGGACACGACGGCCCTGGCGGGCGGTGTCCGGGGCGGTGGTGCGCCGCGCGAGGAGACGGTGTGCGACGTGCTGCCGCACCGGCCGGAGGGCTTCGGCCCCGCGACGCCGGGCGCGCCGCCCGCCCAGCCCGCGCCCCCCGTTCAGCCCGTTCAGTCCGGCGAGCCCGTTGCGGTCGCCGCCCAGGCCGCCGTGACCGGCGCCTCTCGCCGGGGCCGCGGGACGGGGAGCGGCAGGGTGGCCCTGGTCGCGGCCGGCGTGGTGGCGGTCCTGCTGGCCGGCGGCGGCGCGACGTACGTCCTCACCGGCGGTACGGAGCAGCAGGCCGCCGCGCGGGGCCAGGAGGCGGAGGAGAACGCGGCGGGCCGCAGCCTCGACGGCAGTCCGGTGGCGGGCGAGTCGTCCACCGCGAAGAAGCCCGGTGGCACCAAGCAGGCCGGGCAGGCCGCCGACAAGAGCGCGCGGCCGGACGCGAAACCCCCGGCGGACGGTGACGGCGACGGCGGCGGTGCCAAGGACGCCGACGCCGAGGGGGACGACGGCAAGGACTCCACCGGCGGGGACTCCGACGACGGGGCCGCCGGTACGAGCGGCTCCTCCGACGGCTCGGCGAGCACCGGCGGGGCCGGCGACTCGGGCGGCTCCTCGTCCGGCGCGACCGGCAGCGGCGGTTCGACGGCCACGACCGGCGGCGGCGAGGCCGACCCGGAACCCGTCTGCCACGGCATCGGCGGCGGCAAGTACAACTGCACGGTGTGGAAGACCGCGAAGTCGTACACGGCGGCCGGGGCCGAGGCCGGCGTGCTCAACGCGGGCACCAACTACTTCTACTGCCAGCAGAACCTGGGCCGCCGGGAGACCGACGGCCAGTGGACGAACGTCTGGTGGGCCAAGACCGACGACGACAGCGGCAACGCGGGGGTGTTCGTCAGCGACGTCTACATCCAGGGCGGCGCCAACGACGCACCTGTCCCGGGCCTCCCGGTGTGCTGAGGCCGCCCGATGCCTCACGCCCGACGCCTGACGCCCGACGCCCGTTCCTGGGCCGCCGGTGTGCCGGCCCGGCGGCCGTCTCGGGCCGCCGCTGGGCCGGTCCAGGCTGCCGCGCCCCCTCGGCCGGCGTCCGCGGCGTACCGCCTCAGCCCGTCCACGGCGGGATCTCGCCCGATCCGCGCGCGATCAGGCGCGTTGGCAGCTCCACGCGCGCGGGTGCGTCGTCGGCGCCGTCGAGGCGTCGGAACAGGCGGTCCGCCGCGGTGCGGCCCAGGAGCGTGGCGTCCTGCGCGACGACGGTGAGACCGGGCCGCAGCAGGTCGGCGAGTTCGATGTCGTCGAATCCGACGAGGGCCACGGGACGCTCCCGGCCGGCGAGGACCCGTACCACCGTCACCGTCACCCGGTTGTTCCCGGCGAATACGGCGGTGACGGGCTCGGGGCCGTCCAGCATCGCGGTCACCGCGTCCCGCACGCGCTCGGGGGCCGTGCTGCCGAGCGACACCCACGCGTCGTCCGCCGCCAGCCCGGCGTCCTCCATCGCGGCGTAGTAGCCGCGCAGGCGCTCGGCCGCGGTGTGGATGCGCGGCTGGTCGCCGACGAAGCCGATACGGCGATGACCGTGCGCGATCAGGTGGGCCACGCCCTCACGCGCGCCGCCGAAGCTGTCCGACAGCACCACGTCCGCGTCGATCCTGCCCGCCGGGCGGTCCACGAACACGGTGGCCACGCCCGCCGCGATCTCCGGCTCCAGGTAGCGGTGGTCGTCACCGGCGGGGATCACGATCAGCCCGTCGACGCGCCGGGCGCAGAGTGCGAGGACCAGTTCCTGCTCGCGCGCGGGGTCCTCGGCGCTCGATCCGTTGATGAGCAGGGCACCGTGCGCGCGGGCGACCTCCTCGACGGCGCGGTTCAGCGGCCCGTAGAACGGGTCGGCGAGGTCTTCGAGGACCAGGCCGATGCTCGCGGTGCGGCCCTTGCGCAGGACGCGCGCGCTGTCGTTGCGGCGGAATCCCAGCGCCTCGATCGCCTCGTGGACGCGCTTCTCGGTGTCGGGCGTCACGCCCGGTTCGCCGTTCACCACGCGCGAGACCGTCTTCAGGCCGACTCCGGCGCGGGCGGCGACGTCCTTCATGGTCGGCCGGTTGCCGTAACGGAGCTCGGAGCGGCTTTCGGTCTCGGCCACAGTGTGATGTCCTCTTCGTAGTCGGATGCGATCAGTGCGTAAGGGTGTGGCATCGAGCATAGGCCCTGGACAACGTTGTCAACTGGCTGGAGACTGGCTCTGACCTGCCACACCCCTGTCCCGCCCGTCCCGCCTGGAGAACCCACACCGATGCACACCGACCTCGTCGCCGCTCTCGACATCGGCGGCACCAAGATCGCCGGCGCGCTCGTGGACGACGGCGGCCGGATTCTGCTGCGTGCCCAGCGGCCCACGCCCGCCCAGGAGGACGGCGAGAGCGTGATGCGTGCCGTCTCGGAGGTGCTGGACCGGCTGAGCGCGTCCCCGCTGTGGGAGCGCGCCACGGCCGTCGGCGTGGGCAGCGCCGGCCCCGTGGACGCCTCCGCCGGCACCGTCAGCCCCGTCAACGTCCCCGGCTGGCGGGACTTCCCGCTGGCCGACCGGGTGCACCGTACGGCGGGCGGCCGCCCGGTCACCCTCGTCGGCGACGGCGTCGCCATGACGGCCGCCGAACACTGGCAGGGCGCGGCGCGCGGGCACGACAACGCGCTGTGCCTGGTCGTGTCCACCGGCGTCGGCGGGGGTCTCGTCCTCGACGGCCGGCTGCACCCGGGGCCGACGGGCAACGCGGGCCACATCGGCCACATCAGCGTCGACCTCGACGGCGACCCGTGCCCCTGCGGATCGCGCGGCTGCGTCGAACGCATCGCCAGCGGCCCCAACATCGCGCGCCGGGCGCTCGAACAGGGCTGGCGCCCGGGGCCGGACGGGGACGCCACCGCCGTCGCCGTGGCGGCGTCCGCCCGCGCCGGTGATCCCGTCGCCGTGGCGTCGTACGGACGCGCCGCCCAGGCCCTCGCCGCCGGCATCGCCGCCACCGCGACGCTCGTCGAGATCGACATCGCGGTCGTCGGCGGGGGAGTGGCGGGAGCGGGAGACGTGCTCTTCGCACCGCTGCGCCGGGCGCTGCGCACGTACGCCGCGCTCTCGTTCGTGCAGCGCCTCGACGTCGTGCCGGCCCTGACGGGAACGGACGCCGGGCTGGTCGGCGCGGCGGCCGCCGCGGTGCTGGGCGGGAAGCCGGGCGAGGCGGCCACGTGCGTCGGCTGACCGCGCGTCAGGGGGCCGGTCCGCGCCGGCGACCGGACCTTGCCGCGGTCGCCGCCGCCGTGCGAGCGTGGCCCCGTGAACGGTGATCAAGAGCGGGACGCGACCCTGGCCGCGGCCGTACGGCTGCGCGAGGAGGGCCGGGCCGGCGAGGCCCGCGTCCTTCTGGTGGACCTGGCCGAGCGGTTCCCCCGGGACGCCGAGATCGCGTACCAGACCGCGTGGGCGCACGACGTGCTGGGCCTGGAGCGCGAGGCCGTCCCCTTCTACGAACGGGCGCTGGCCGTCCCGGGCCTGCCCGCAGCGGACCGCCACGGCGTCTTCCTCGGGCTCGGCAGCACCTACCGCGTCCTGGGCTCCTACGAACAGGCCCTGCGCACCCTGCGCCTCGGCCTGGCGGAGTTCCCCGGCGATCCGGCTCTGGAGTCCTTCCTGGCCATGGCCCTCTACAACACCGGCCAGGGCCGCGAAGCCGTACGGACGCTGCTCAGGACCCTGGCGGCCACGAGCGGCGACCCGGGCGTGCGGCAGTACCGCCGGGCGATCGAGCAGTACGCCGACGACCTCGACGCGACGGAGGGCGCGCCGCGGGTCTGACCGCCGCGCACCGGCCGAGGCGAAGGGCGTACCCGGCCCGCGGCGCCCGGCGGCGTCCCGGCGCGGTCCGCTAGCCCCGCCCCTGCGAGCCGGCCTCCGACGCGCGCTGCGCCACGACCACCAGGAAGGCGTCCGCCTCCAGGTCCATCACGACCTCCGCGGGACACCCCTCCGCCCGCCGGGCCAGGGCGAATTCCTCGGCCGGCCAGCTGCCCCTGGGGCCGCCGGCCGGGAACTGCTCCAACACCGTGCGACTCATCGCGCACCCCGCTCCCGTGTCTGCCGAACTCCTGCTCCAGTTGCCCCAACGAGACTCCGCGCGCGTGCGTCACGGTCCCGCGTCCCGCCGGGGCGCCCTCTCCCTGTTCGACGCCGCCGGTGCCCCGGACCGTTGCCCCTGGCATGCAACAGCAAGGGCACGGTTGTGTGCCCAAACGGTCGCGGGCACCATGCGGTGACCCCGGGTTTCCGTGGCACGGTGTCGCGGGCAGGCCACAGGGGGCGACGGAAGAGGGGGAACCGTGATCGTCTGGATCAACGGTGCGTTCAGTGCGGGCAAGACCAGCGCCGCGCGCGAACTGATCGATCTGATCCCGAACAGCACCTTCTACGACCCCGGACTGATCGGCGGGGGACTTCGACACCTACTGCCGCAGAAGCGGCTGGCGGAGGTCGGCGACTACCAGGACCTGCCCATCTGGCGCCGGCTGGTCGTGGACACCGCGGCCGCGCTGCTCGCCGAGGTGGGCGGCACCCTCGTGGTGCCGATGACACTTCTGCGCCAGGAGTACCGTGACGAGTTGTTCGGCGGGTTCGCCGCCCGGCGCATCCCCGTCTGCCACGTACTGCTCACGGCGGACGAAACGATCCTCCGCGGACGGATCGCCGCCCGCGAGAAGCTGCCCGACGACCCCGAGGGCAGCGAGCGCGTACGGCAGTGGGCGTACGAGCACATCGAGCCGTACCGCGCCGCGCTCTCCTGGCTGGCCGCCGACGCCCACGTCGTCGACACCAGCGCGCTGACCCCCGCCGAGACGGCCGTACGGATCGCCGAGGCGGTACGGACGGGGGCCGCAGGGAGCTGCGAGATCGTGCAGACGCCCGAGCCGACGGCCGAGACCGTCGCCGCGGGCGTCCTGCTCTTCGACGAGGCGGACCGGGTGCTGCTCGTGGACCCCACCTACAAGCCGGGGTGGGAGTTCCCCGGCGGGATCGTGGAGCGCGGGGAGGCGCCCGCGCGCGCCGGCATGCGGGAGGTCGAGGAGGAGGTGGGGATAGAACTCGCCGATGTGCCGAGGCTGCTGGTCGTCGACTGGGAGCCGCCGAGGCCGCCCGCGTACGGCGGCCTGCGGCTGATCTTCGACGGCGGCAGGCTCGACAGCGCGGCGGCGGGCCGGGTGGTCCTGCCCGGCTCCGAACTGCGCGGCTGGCGCTTCGTCACCGAGGCGGAGGCCGCCGGACTGCTGCCGCCGAACCGCTACGCGCGGCTGCGCTGGGCGCTGCGGGCCCGGGAGCGGTCAGCCGTGCTCAATCTGGAGGCCGGAGTCCCGGTCGGCTGATGCCCGCAGAACGGCGGCCGTGCCGTCCGTCAGGGGGTCTCCGTGGCCGAAGCAGGCGACGGCGGGGTCGAGCGCCGCCAGGCGGCGGAACGACGCCAGGGCCCGTTCGCGGTCCGTGTTGAAGACGCCGAGCATGACCCGGCCGACGCCCGCGACGCAGTCGCCGGTGAACAGCACGCCGTGCCGCGGCAGGTGCACCCCGATGCTCCCGTCCGTGTGCCCCGGAGCGTGCACGACCCGCGCACCGTCGCCGAACCCGAGCAGATCGCCGTCCTCGGCCTCCCGGTCCACCCGGGTGGCCGGGGCCGGCGGCACGGTCAGCCCGTGGGCGTACAGCGGGCGTTCCCAGTCCAGCAGCACGGGCTCGGGCACGGGCTGCTCGCCGCGGATCACGGGGGCGTCCAGCCGGTGCGCGATCACCTCGGCGCCGTACCGGCCGGCCAGCTCACCGGCGGCGCCGACGTGGTCCCGGTGGCAGTGCGTGAGGACGATCCGGCGGATGTCCCGCGGGCGAAGCCCCAGGCTCCGTACCGCCTCCTCGATGCCGGCCGCGGCGTCCTTGTCGCCCGCGTCGATCAGAGTCAGCTCCGCGCCGTCGCGCCAGAGGTACGCCTGGCCGACGCGGAAGCGGAACATGTGCAGGCGGCCGGGGACTACTTCGACGAGATCCATGCGGCGAACGTACGACGGGCCTGCCGTCCGCCGCACGGATCTACGCTGTCGGCGATGTCCGCCCAGCGCTGAAGTGCCGGCCGGTCCGGTGACTGCTGAGAGGGCCTAACCCTTCTGCGAACGCGCGTAGTTGGCGAGGAACAGCGCCTCGGCGACGGACATCCGCTCCAGCTCCCGCGGCGAGACGCTCTCGTTCACCGCGTGGATCTGCGCCTCCGGCTCGCTCAGTCCGACGAGCAGGATCTCGGCCTTCGGGTAGAGCGCCGCGAGCGTGTTGCACAGCGGGATCGAGCCGCCCATCCCGGACGTCTGCATCTCCTCGCCCGGGTACGCCACGCGCATCGCGTCGGCCATCGAGGTGTACGCGGGGCTGGTCACGTCCGCCTTGAACGGCTGGCCCTGGCCCACCTGCTCCACCGAGACCCGCGCACCCCACGGCGTGTGCGCGATCAGGTGCGCCGTGAGCAGCTCCGTCGCCTCGGCGGCGTCGTGCCCCGGCGGCACCCGCAGGCTGATCTGCGCCCGAGCGCTCGCCTGGAGGGACGGGGTCGCGCCGACCACCGGCGGGCAGTCGATGCCGATGACGGTGACGGCGGGGCGCGCCCAGATGCGGTCGGCGACCGTGCCGCTGCCGATCAGACCGACCCCGTCGAGGACCCGCGCGTCCTTGCGGAACTCCTCCTCGGGGTAGTCGAGGCCGTCCCACGAGGAGGCGGCGGTCAGGCCGTCCACAGTCGTGGACCCGTCCTCGTCGCGCAGCGAGGCCAGCAGCTGGATGAGCGCGGCGAGCGCGTCGGGGGCCGCGCCGCCGAACTGGCCCGAGTGCAGGTTGCCTTCGAGGGTGTCCACCCGCACGCGGAGCATGGTCATGCCGCGCAGCGTCGCGGTGACCGTCGGCAGGCCGACGCGGAAGTTGCCGGTGTCGCCGATGACGATCGTGTCGGCGGCGAGCAGCTCGGGGTGCGCCTCGGCGTACTGCTCCAGACCGCCCGTACCCTGCTCCTCCGAGCCCTCCAGGATCACCTTCACCGAGACCGGTACGCCGCCGTTCGCCCCGAGGGCGCGCAGTGCGAGCAGGTGCATGATGAAGCCGCCCTTGCAGTCCGCGGCGCCGCGCCCGTACCAGCGGCCGTCGCGCTCGGTCAGCTCGAAGGGCGGCGAGACCCACGCGGACTCGTCGAGCGGCGGCTGCACGTCGTAGTGCGCGTACAGCAGGACGGTCGGCGCGCCCGCCGGGCCGGGCAGGAATCCGTACACCGACTGGCTGCCGTCGGGGGTGTCGAGGAGAGCGACGTCCTGGAAGCCCTCGGCGCGCAGCGTGTCGGCGCACCAGACGGCGGCCGCCTCGCACTCGCTCCTGGGGAACTGCGCGGGGTCCGCCACCGACCGGAAGGCCACCAGCTCGGCGAGCTCCGTCCGCGCGCGGGGCATCAGCGAGGCGATGGTCTCTGCTATCGGTTCGGCGGTCATGGGCACGCTCCTCGTGAGTGCGACGTTGTAGTGCCGGTATGTGTTCGTACGGGGTGGCCGACAAGCACCGACCGATCCTCCCACAGCGAGATCGGCGGCTCCTGCGCCGTAGGATGCGTCAGCAGTACGGATCACCGGGCGGATCAGGAGCAGAAGCACATCGTGAGCAGCGAGAACGCAGACGCCGGACGTGAGCGCGACGAGCCGGTGTGGGACGTGGTCGTGGTCGGCGCCGGTCCCGCCGGGGCGTCGGCGGCATACGCGGCGGCGGTCGCGGGACGGCGCGTACTCCTTCTGGAGAAGGCGGAGCTCCCCCGCTACAAGACCTGCGGCGGAGGCATCATCGGGCCTTCGCGCGACGCGCTGCCGCCCGGTTTCGAACTGCCGTTCAAGGACCGGGTGCACGCCGTGACGTTCTCGCTGGGCGGCAAACTCTCGCGGACACGCCGGTCGAAGCAGATGCTCTTCGGGCTCATCAACCGGCCGGAGTTCGACGCGGCCCTGGTCGCGGAGGCGCAGAAGGCGGGCGCCGAGGTGCGCACCGGAGTTACGGTGGCGCGCGTCGAGCAGCACGGCGCGGCCGTGCCGGACCGGCGCACGGTCGCCGTCGTCCTGGCGGGCGGCGAGACCGTGCTGGCGCGGGCGGTCGTCGGCGCGGACGGCAGCGCGAGCCGGATAGGGGCACACGTCGGGGTGAAGCTCGACCAGGTGGACCTGGGCCTGGAGGCCGAGATCCCGGTGCCGGAGACGGTCGCCGAGGACTGGGCCGGGCGGGTGCTCATCGACTGGGGCCCGATTCCGGGCAGTTACGGCTGGGTGTTCCCCAAGGGTGAGACGCTGACCGTCGGGGTCATCTCGGCGCGCGGCGACGGGGCCGCCACCAAGCGGTACCTGGAGGACTTCATCGCCCGGCTGGGGCTGGCCGGCTTCGAGCCCGCCGTCTCCTCGGGGCACCTCACGCGGTGCCGCAGCGACGACTCGCCGCTGTCGCGCGGCCGGGTTCTGGTGTGCGGGGACGCGGCGGGACTGCTGGAGCCGTGGACCCGCGAGGGCATCTCCTTCGCGCTGCGGTCCGGGCGGCTGGCGGGGGAGTGGGCGGTGCGGATCGCTGAGGCGCAGGACGCCGTGGACGCCCGCCGGCAGGCGCTGAACTACGCCTTCGCGATCAAGGCCGGCCTCGGCGTGGAGATGGGCGTCGGACGGCGGATGCTCGCGCTGTTCGAGCGGCGGCCGGGGCTGCTGCACGCCGCCATAACCGGATTCCGGCCCGCCTGGAAGATGTTCGCCGGCGTCACGCGCGGGTCGACGACCCTGGGCGAGATCGTACGGACGCGCCCGGTCGTCCAGCGCGCCCTGAGCGCGCTGGACAAGGCGTAGGCGGCTGGGGCGGCGTGGACGGCGCGGCGGGCTCGGAGGCTCAAGGGCCGTCGGGTCGTCGGGCCGTCGGGCCGGTTCGGCCGGCTCAAGAGCCGTCGGACGGTCGGTCGGCCTGCGGCCGGGCGGGCGCCGTAGGCGGTGTGGGCGGCGCGGCGGCTGCGGGACGCCCGAGGAGCGAACTCTCCTCCCTCGTCAGGTACGCACGCTGATGCGGAAGACGGGGTGGTCGGGGGAGATGCGGCGCAGCTCCTCGGCGGAGGACTCCGGGCCCACGCCGCCGAAGAACACGCCGACCTCCGCCTTCCAGCGCTTGAGGTAGGCGCGGAGCAGTTCGGGCTTTTCGTCGTCGGGGACTTCGGTGGCGGTGAAAGTTTCGGCCTTCTTGCCGAGGTGGAGTTCGCCGCCGCCGGCCGCGCGCATGTTGTGCGTCCACTGGACGTGCCCGCGGGCTGCCACGAGGTACGTCGCGCCGTCGACGATCAGCGGATTGACCGGGGTGCGGCGCCATTCGCCGCTCTTGCGGCCCCGCACCGCGAGTTCCTTCGCGCCGCGGATGCTGAGGCCGCGGCGCGTGAGCCAGGCGACGGTGCGGTTCAGGACCTTCACAGTGAACCAGCCGGGCTTCTGTACGTGTGCGGACATGGACTCCCCCTCGTTTCGTGAGCACTGCTCTCGCTTGTGAGCAGTGTGCACGCGATCGCTGATCCAAAGCAAGAGCAGTGCTCTCATTCCCGTGCGGTGCTCTCGTCATGGCACACTGCTCTCCCATGAGCACGATGCGCGGAGCCAGAGAGCGAGCCCGGGCCGAAGTCACGGCCGCCATCAAAGAAGAGGCCCGCAGGCAGGTCGCGGCCGCCGGCGCCGCCGAACTCTCCCTGCGCGCCGTCGCCCGCGCACTCGGCATGGTCTCGTCCGCCCTCTACCGCTACTTCCCCAGCCGCGACGATCTCCTCACCGCCCTGATCGTCGACGCGTACGACGCCGTGGGGGAGGCTGCTGAAACCGCCCTGGTCCGGCAGCCCGCCTCCGCCGCCCACACCGCCCGCTGGACGGCCGTCTGCCACGCCGTACGGCGCTGGGCGCTCGCCCACCCCCACGAGTACGCCCTGATCTACGGCTCGCCCGTCCCCGGCTACACCGCCCCCATGACGACCGTCGGCCCCGCCTCCCGGGTCGGACTGGCCCTCGTCTCCGTCGTCCGTGACGCCCACCGGGACAACGGCCTGGCCGTTCCGCCCCTCGACGCGGCCCTCGGCGCCGAGGCCCGGCGGCTCGCCGCCGATGTGGCGCCCGACCTCCCGCCGTCGGTCGTCGTCGCCCTGGTGGCCGCCTGGTCGCAGCTCTTCGGCCTCGTCTCCTTCGAGGTCTTCGGCCAGTTCAACCGGATCGTCGAGGACCGCGACGCCTTCTTCACGCACGCGGCCGCCACCCTCGCGCACGCCGTGGGCCTGATCACCAGCGGTACCGCACCCAGCGGTACCGCACCCAGCGGTACCGCACCCAGCGGTACCGCACCCAGCGGCACCGCACCCGGCGGCCCGGGCGCCTGACCCGCTACGCGTTGTGTCCTGCCACCGGCGCAGTGCCGTATGGGCGGCAGGGGAAGTGCCCCGCGCGCTGGGTGACGAGGCACCCGCTCGCCCGTGGCGAGGAGGCACCCGCGCGGCTCAATGGCGCAGAGGCACCCGGGCGTGCCCGTGGCGAGACGCCGGCCGCGCGGCTCAGTGCCGCGCGGTTCAGTGGGGCAGAGGTACCGCGACGACCGCCGGGCGACGAGGTGCCGCGCGGGGAGGCCGTGGTCGCCGGGGACGCACTGTTGTCGCCCGGCGTGACGCGCCGACTGATCGCGGAGGTCGCGCCCCGTTCCAGGGAACCGGCCGGGGACGGGGCCGGCCCTGGCCGAGCTGACGGACCGCGAGCGGGGGGTGATGGCGCTGGTGGGCACGGGCCCGTCCAACGAGGAGATCGCCGGCCGTCCGGTGGTCAGCCCGCTCACGGGCGAGGACGCGCGGCAGCCGGACCGTGGTCACGCTCGGGTCCCGCGACCGGACCCAACTGGCCGTACTGGCCTACGCGTCGGGCCTGGTGCGCCCCGGCTGGCTCGGCTGAGTGCCGGGCGCGCCGCGATAACCCCACAGCACGTGCACCACCCGTACGACGAAGACGAGCGCGGCCGCCGCGCCACCGGCCAGCAGCACGGCCCGGCCGGGGCCCGACGAGGCGAGCAGCCACGGGGCGGTGACGGCGGCGAAGGTGGCGGCGGCCAGAACCGCCGCGCTCAGCACGGCGTAACCGATCTCGATCGTCATCGCGTCGCGCTGCGCCTGCGTCCTCGTCCCCATGCGGCCCAGTCTCACAGCGGGCGCGGCCGGCGGGCAAGCCCGCGACGGCCGCCTCCCCGCCTGCTCCGCCGTACCGGTGGACCGATCTGCGGCGCGACGGGCGACCCGGTCAGACGATGTGCGACGTCTCCCGCCACAGGCGGGCGATCGCGTCGTCGCCCGACACCGTGATCGCGGACAGCGGCAGCCGGTTCCACAGCGTCAGGTAGAGCGCCTCTGCGGTGCCGCTCATCTCGCAGTCGGCGGCGCTCTGCGCGGCGTCGTCCGTGGTCCGCTCTGTACGCGGCGGCCCGTCGCCGAGGCGGACCGTCCACACGTCCGCCGAGTCCGTCGGCCGTACGCGCAGGACCCGCGGCTCCCCGGTGCGCACCCGGCTGCGGTCCCGGGCGTGGAAACCGCGCAGCAACTCGTCGATGCCGTCGGCGGAGAACGCGCTCGACAGGGGGGAGAACCCCGCGCCCAGCGCCGACTCGGCGTCCACCCGGTGAACGGCCGTCTCGTGCGCCTGCCGCCGGGCCCAGAAGGCGAGGGGGGACGGGGCGGGCAGGAAGGTCCAGCACTCCGTATCCTCCGGGGCGGCGCGCAACGCGGCCACGAGCGAGGCGTGGCCCTCGCGGAACCAGGCGAACAGCGCGTCGCCGTCCAGGTCCGGTTCGCTCTCCTCGGGACGGAACGTCGTATGCCCCGCCGTGACGAACGCCGCCGCCCAGCGGTGGACCACGCCTGTGTGCCGCAGAAGGTCGCGGACCTGCCAGCCCGGGCAGACCGGCACGTCGGCGTCCGGCCCCGCCTTCTCGGCGGCGGCGGCCAGCAACTGGCCCTCGGTTTCAAGCGATTCGATGAACTCGGCTGTCTCCATACGGGAGATTGTGACAGCGGACCGCGCCGTCGATCACGCGTTCCCCGGACGGGATGTTCGGGCCGGGACGCGGTGGAGAAGCCGCACGAACCACCCGAGCGCGAACGACTGGACGAGCACCGAGAGCGGCAGGACGGTGCAGAAGAGCACGACTCAGCCGTGTCTGTGCGCCGCCGCGTCCCGGGCCGAGTACCCGAGCAGAGCGGCTGCTCCGGCGAGCACCGCCACCGTCGTCAGGGCGACCGGGAGCGAGAACCAGTCGGCGAGGAACCCGATCACGGGCGGGCCGACGAGCATGCCGCCGTAGCCGAGGGTGGACGCCGCCGCGACACCGCTCGGGCCGGCGATCGCGCCCGCCCTCGCGACCGCCACGGGGAAGATGTTCGCGAGGCCGAGCCCGGTGACGGCGAAGCCGAGGAGCGCGAGCCAGGCGGCGGGCGCGAGCGCGCCCAGCAGCATGCCGACGGTCGCGAGCGTTCCGCCCGCTACGAGGGTGCGGGTCTGGCCGAGCCGTTCGAGCTGTGCGGTGCCGCTGAGCCGGCCCGCGGCCATGGCCAGCGCGAAGAGGGAGTACCCGGCAGCGGCGACGCCCGGGTGTGCGTGTAGGTCCTCCTGGAGGTGCAGGGTGCCCCACTCGGCGAGCGCCCCTTCGCCGTACGCCGTGCACAGGGCGATCACACCGAAGAGGGCGACGGCTTTACGGGCCGTTCCCCGGAGCGGCTGCGGCGCGTTCCCGAGTGCGCGCCGCGCACGTTCCGGGGAACGGCCGGCGGAACGTTCCCGGGAACGCGCCGGCCCGGGCACAGGACGGCGCAGCAGAGCGGGCCCCGCAGCGGCGGTGACGACGAGCCCGACGCCCGTGAGAGCCAGCAGATGCGAGGACGCGGACAACTGCCCCGCGACCAGGCCGCCCAGGCCGGCACCCGTCATGCCGCCGAGGCTGAAGGCGGCGTGGAAACTCGGCATGACGGGGCGCCGCAGGGCCACGACGAGGTCCACCGCGGCGCTGTTCATCGCGACGTTGATGCCGCCGTACGCGGCGCCGAACACCAGCAGGACGAGGCCGAGCGCGAGTGTCGAGTGCGTCTGCGCGGGCAGCGCGATGCTCAGCGACAGCAGTACGCCGCAGGCGACCGTCACCAGGTGGCTGCCGAAGCGCCCGCACAGCCGCCCGGTGAGCGTCATCGTCACGACCGCGCCCCCGGAGACGCCGAGCAGGGCGAGACCGAGGTCGCTCGCGGAGGCCCCGGTCTGCTCCTTGATGGCGGGGATGCGGACCACCCACCCGGCGAAGAGGAAGCCGTCGAGGGCGAAGAACACGGTCAGGGCGGTGCGGAGGCGGGACAGGGAGGCGGTTGCGGGGTCGCCGCTCCCGCTTCCCCGTACGGCCGTCCGTAGTTTGTTTAGGTGCGGCACAAACTCAGCATAGGGGTGGCGTCCCGTTTCGGACAACACGAGTGGCCGGCGCGGCCGGCCACCGGAGCCGGGCCCGGACGATCTTCACCGGCATGCGAGACTCGCCCTCATGAACGGGAAGGCGACCACCATCAGAACGCGGCTCGAAAGAGGCCGGAGCGCGCTCGGGCCCGCGCTGGAACTGGTGCACACCGGACGGGCGCCGACCCGCGCCGTCCTCACCGCCGAACTCGGCGTCACCAGGGCCACCGCCGGGGCGGTCGCCGCCGAACTCGAAGCGCTGGGACTGATCCAGGTCGACTCCCGGCCCGGAGCGGCGGCGGGTTCGCAGGGCCGCCCCTCGCACCGCCTGGCGGTCAACGACTCGGGCCCCGTCGTCCTCGCCGCCCAGATCCACGCCGACGGCTACCGCGCCGCGCTCGTCGGCCTCGGCGGCCGCATCGTCGCCACCGCCCCCGGCCGCAAGACGGTGTCCGCCGACCCGGCGCAGGTCCTGGGCGCGGTGGTCGACGCCGGAGCCGCCCTCCTGCGCGAGAGCGGCCGCCGCTGCGTGGGTGCGGGCCTCGCCGTGCCGTCAGCCGTGGCCGAGCCCGAGGGCACGGCGCTCAACCCCCTGCACCTCGCCTGGCCCGCCGGTTCCCCCGTCCGCGACATCTTCGCCGGCCAAGTGCGCGAGGCGGGCATCGTGGGCCCCGCCTTCGCGGGCAACGACGTCAACCTCGCCGCGCTCGCCGAGCACCGGCACGGCGCGGGCCGCGGCGCGCAGCACCTCCTCTGCGTCGCCACGGGCCACCGCGGCGTCGGCGGCGCGCTGGTCGTCGACGGCCGCCTGCACACCGGCAGTTCGGGCCTCGCCCTGGAAGTCGGCCATCTCACCGTCAACCCCGACGGCCGCCCCTGCTACTGCGGCGGCCGGGGCTGCCTCGACGTCGAGACCGATCCGCTGGCCTTCCTCACCGCGGCCGACCGCGCCCCCGGACCCGAGACCTCGCTGCTCCAGCAGTCCCGCGAACTGCTGAGCGGCCAGTACGACGACCCCGCGGTGCGCACGGCGTGCGAGGAACTCATCGACCGGCTGGGGCTCGGCCTCGCCGGACTCGTGAACATCCTCAACCCCGACCGGATCGTCCTCGGCGGCCTCCACCGCGAACTGCTCGACGCCGACCCCCAGCGGCTGCGCGCCGTGGTGGCCGACCGCAGCCTGTGGGGGCGCAGCGGCGGCGTACCCATCCTGCCGTGCACGCTGGACCACAACAGTCTCGTCGGGGCGGCCGAGTTGGCGTGGCAGCCGGTGCTCGACGACCCGCTCGCCGCGCTCGCCGCCTCGCAGGGGCCCGCGTGAGCGCGGCGTACCCGGACATCGGGCCCCACGACCGGGGGATGCTCGACGTCGGCCACGGAAACCTCGTCCACTGGGAGGTCTGCGGCGATCCGGCCGGCAAGCCCGCGCTCGTCGTCCACGGCGGCCCCGGCTCCGGCCTCGCCCCCGGCGCGCGCCGGTACTTCGACCCCGAGCGCTACCGGACCGTCCTCTTCGACCAGCGCGGATGCGGCCGCAGCACCCCCCACGCGAGCGACCCGGCCACCGACCTCACGCACAACACCACGCACCACCTGATCCGCGACATGGAGCGGCTGAGGGAGCACCTGGGGATCGACCGCTGGCTGCTCTTCGGCGGCTCCTGGGGGTCGACGCTGATCCTCGCGTACGCCGAGAGCCACCCGGACCGGGTCTCCGAGATCGTCGTCTCCGGTGTCACCACGACCCGCCGCTCGGAGATCGACTGGCTGTACCGGGGCGTCGCGCGGTTCTTCCCCGAGGCATGGCAGCGCTTCCGTGCGGGCGTTCCCGGGAACGTCCGGGACGGCGACCTGACAGCGGCGTACGCACGGCTCGTCTCGGACCCTGATCCGGCCGTACGCGAGAAGGCCACCCTCGACTGGTGCGCCTGGGAGGACGCGGTGCTCTCCCTCGAACCGAGCGGCGACGCCCACCCGTACGGCGACCGCCCCGACGCCGAACGCGTCGCCCTCGTGCGCCTCGCCTCCCACTACTTCGCCCACGGCGCCTGGCTGGAGGAAGGGCAGCTGCTGCGCGACGCGGGACGACTGGCAGGGATTCCGGGCGTACTGCTGCACGGCCGCCACGACTTGAGCAGCCCCCGCGACACGGCCTGGGAACTCGCCCAGGCATGGCCGGACGCCGAACTCACCGTGGTCGACGACGCGGGACACAAGAGCAGCGAGACGATGCGCGGGCTCGTGATCGGCGCGCTCGACCGGTTCGCCCGCACGGCCGGCCACTGAGGCCCGTACCGGCCCGGTCAAGGGCCCGCCTCGGCCGGCCGGAGCAGCCGCACGGGCCCCGCCCGCGGGGCACGCGCACCCCTCCGGCCGTACGACGACGGGGACCCTCTCCAGGGAGCGACGCTCGGAGTCACAAACAACGAGAGCGCGCCGAGGAGCTGACCGAGATGAACGCCCTGGCTACGAAGGACCCGGCCCCTGGATCGTCCTCGTACCGCTGTTCCGGGCGGCCGCCGCCCTCGGCGTCACCGGCCTGCTGCGCCGCACCGGCCTTCGGCGCGAGCGGTTCGGCCGCGGCGTGTGAAGGACGGCGCCGCACGACAGTGGGCCCGTTCCCCGGCACGTGCCGGGGGAC